>NZ_JBYSXG010000064.1:0-24311 GCF_058782005.1 Sphingomonas sp. FW306-1B-B10E | reverse complement strand
GCTTTCCCCCCGCCGAACATCACTGCCTTCAGGTTCATGAATTCGTGCATCCCCCACGGCCCGAGCTCGCGGCCGTGCCCGGACAGCTTCACGCCCCCGAACGGCGCCTCGGGCGTCGAGGCGAGCAGCGAATTGACCGCGGTCATCCCCGATTGGATGTCGCGCGCGAACCGCTCGATCTCGACCTCTTCGGTGGTCCACACCGCCGAGCCCAGCCCATAGGGCACGTCGTTCGCCAGCGCGATCGCGGCGTCAATGTCGTCGGCCTTGTACACCGCCGCGACGGGTCCGAAGATCTCCTCCTTGGCGACGTCGCTCTCGGGATCGAGCCCGACCAGCACGCCGGGGGTCATCCATGCGCCCTCGCGATCGATCTTCTCGGCGCCGAGCAGCAACTCCGCTCCCGCCGCGGTGGCGCGCGCGACCTGCTCGAGCACCGTGTCGCGCTGTTCCACGCTCGACAGCGGCCCCATCACCGTATCCGCGTCCATCGGATCGCCGATCCGCACCGCCTTCATCCCCGCCACGAACTTCTCGAGAAACGCATCATAGACCTCGGCATGGACGATCATCCGCTTGGCGCAGATGCAGCTCTGCCCGGCATTCTGCACCCGCGCGGTCACTGCGGTCTTCGCCGCCAGGTCGAGATCGGCCGAGGGCATCACGATCAGCGGGTCCGACCCGCCAAGCTCGAGCACCACCTTCTTGAGCGCCTTGCCCGCCGCCGCCGCCACCTTGGCGCCGGCACCCTCGCTCCCGGTCAAGGTCACCGCGACCACGCGCTTGTCAGCGATGAGGTCCGAGACCTTGTCGGACTTGATCGCGAGGTTCTGGAAGAGACCGTCGGGCGCCCCCGCCGCGCTCGCCAGTTGCTGCATCAGCGCCGCGCAGCCCTGCACGCTCGACGCGTGCTTCAGCAGCGCGACATTGCCCGCCATGATCGTCGGCGCGAGGAAGCGCACGACTTGCCAATACGGGAAATTCCACGGCATGATCGCGAGCACCGGCCCCATCGGCAGCCAGCGCGCCATCGCATGCCCGGTCGGGGTCTTGACCTCGCTGGGCTCGAGATAGCGCGGGCCGTGCTCGGCATAATGCCGGAACCCCGATACGCACTTCTCGACCTCGGAGATCGCTCCGGTGATCGGCTTGCCCATCTCCTTGACCGCGGTCTCGGCGAGATGCTGCTTGTTCGCTTCCCATTGATCGGCGATCGCGGTCAGCAGCGCCGTGCGCTGGTCGAGCGGCGAGTGGCGCCAAGCCTCGAACGCGGTCTGCGCGCGCGTCAGCGCCAGCTCGACGCCGTCGGCATCGAGTTCCTCGAAGCGCTCCCCGGCCTCGCCGGTCGCAGGATTGATGCTGGTGAACATGGCGCGTGTCTCCTCGAAGCTTCGCGCCCAACATGTGGCGCGGTTCCGCGGTTGCAATCCCCGCCCGCCCTGCCGCATAGCGTCGCCATGGCAGACGACGCGCACATCACCGAACTCTCCTTCGAGGAAGCCCTGAAGGAGCTCGAGCGGATCGTCGGCCGGCTCGAGAGCGGCGACGCCCAGCTCCAGGAGGCGATCGACCTGTACGAACGCGGCGACCAGCTTCGCCGTCAATGCGCCGCGCGGCTCGATTCGGCCCAGGCGCGCATCGAGGCGATCCGCACCGACGCGCAGGGCCGCGCGGTCGGCACCGCGCCGTTCGCGGCCGGCTGAGCGAGTGGCGAGCGTGGCCGATGCGTCCCTCGCGCTCCAGGCGGCGCTCCGGCAGGTCTCCACCGAGATCGATCGCCAGTTCGACCTGCTGCTCGCCGTCCCCGACGATCCCCGCCAGGGGCTCTACCGCGCGATGCGCCACGCAGCGATCGGCGGCGGCAAGAGGCTGCGGCCTTTGCTCGTCTTCGGCACCGCAGGCCTGTTCGGGGTCAACCGCGCCGCGATCGCGCGTGTCGCCACCGCGCTCGAATGCATCCATGTCTATTCGCTGATCCACGACGACCTGCCGGCGATGGACGATGACGATCTGCGTCGCGGCAAGCCGACGGTGCACAAGGCGTTCGACGAGGCCACCGCAATCCTCGCCGGCGACTGCCTCCACGCGCTCGCCTTCGAGCTCCTCGCGGACGACGCGACGCATCCCGACCCGTTCGTCCGCATCGAACTGGTCGGCGCGCTTGCCCAGGCCTCGGGGCCAGCGGGAATGGCGGGCGGCCAGATGATGGACCTCGAGGCTGAGAAAACGAGCTTCGACTTGCCGACGGTGACGCGGCTCCAGGCGATGAAGACCGGCGCGCTGATCGGCTGCGCGGTCGAGTGCGGCGCGATCCTCGGCCGCCTGCCGATCGAGGGCCGCACCGGCCTGCGCGGTTATGCCCGCGACATCGGGCTCGCCTTCCAGATCGCCGACGACATCCTCGATGCCGAGGGTGACGAAGCGCTTGCCGGCAAGAAATTGCGCAAGGACGACCAGGCCGGCAAGGAGACCTTCCTCTCGCTGCTCGGACTCGACCGGGCCCGCGCCCAAGCCAAATTGCTGGTCGACCAGGCGATCGAGCACCTCAAGCCTTATGGCGCCGAGGCGGACCTGCTCCGCGACTTGGCGCGCTACACCTTGGAGAGGGATCGATGACCACCCGCATCGGCGTCTATCCCGGCACTTTCGATCCGATCACCCGCGGCCATATGGACATCATCCGCCGCGGCGCGAAGCTCGTCGACCGGCTGGTGATCGGCGTGACCACCAATCCGTCCAAGTCGCCGATGTTCACGATCGAAGAGCGGCTCGACATGGTCAGGCGCGAGACTGCCGATATCGGCGGCGAGATCCACGTCGTCAGCTTCGATTCGCTGCTGATGGACTTTGCCGAGCGCGAAGGCGCCAGCATGATCGTCCGCGGGCTGCGCGCCGTCGCGGACTTCGAATATGAATATCAGATGGCGGGGATGAACCAGCAGCTGAACGACCGCGTCGAGACGGTCTTCCTGATGGCTGACGTCTCGCTCCAGCCGATCGCCAGCCGGCTGGTCAAGGAAATCGCGCTATATGGCGGCGCGATCCGCAAGTTCGTCAGTCCCGCGGTCGAGGCCGATGTCGCGCGCCGCGTCGCCGAGATCGGCCGCAAGGGCTCCTAGGCGCCCGGCTGTATTCGCTGCCTTTCCGCCGCCACACCTTTGTTCTAGACCCTGTTCCGACAAGAAGATCCGAGTGGGGATGTTGATGCGTTTCGTTACCGCCTTGGCCGCTGGTGCCGCTTTGTTGTTCGCAGTTCCCGCCGCCGCGCAAAAGGGCCCGCCCGCCAAGCCCGAGGTCGAGACGCTCAAGGGCGTCACCGCCGATCCCAACGCCGCGGTCGCCACCGCGGTCGCCGCCGATCCCGAGAATACCTGGATCCTCGATTTGTCGACCGGCGGGCGCGTCACCATCCGACTGCGTCCCGATGTCGCGCCCAAGATGGTCGCGCAGGTCAAGACGCTCACCCGCCAGCATTTCTATGACGGCACGATCTTCCACCGCGTGATCGACGCGCCCGAGAACATGGCGCAGGGCGGCGATCCCACCGGCACCGGCACCGGCGAGTCCAAGCTCCCCGACGTGCCGGCCGAATTCAACAACCTGCCGCATGTCCGCGGCGCGGTGTCGGCGGCGCGCACCCAGGATCCCAACAGCGCCAACAGCCAGTTCTTCATCATGTTCGGCCCGCGCCTCGGCTTCGACCATGACTATACTGTGTTCGGCCGCGTCGTCGCCGGCATGGCCTGGGTCGACAAGATCGAGCGCGGCGAGCCGCCGGCGAACCCGACCCGCATCGTCCATGCGTATGTCGCCGCGGACAATCCCCCGCCGTACCAGCCCGCCCCGGTCACCGCGCCGGCGCTGCCGGAAGGCGAGACCAAGGTCACATTGCCCCAGTGAGCGACCAGTAATTAGGTGAACGTCGACCTCTTCGACTTCGAGCTGCCGGCGGAGCGGATCGCGCTCCGTCCCGCAAGCCCGCGCGACTCCGCGCGCCTGCTCGTGCTCGACGGCGCCGCGACGCGCGACCTAAGCGTGCGCGACTTGCCGGCTAGCCTGCGCAAGGGCGACCTGCTCGTCTTCAACGACACCCGCGTCATCCCTGCCCAGCTCGAGGGCCTGCGCGGCGAGGCCCGCATCGGCGCGACCCTGCACAAGCGCGAGGGGTCGCGCCGCTGGCGCGCCTTCATCCGCAACGCCAAGCGCCTGCGCGAAGGCGACCAAGTCGATTTCGGCCAGGGCGTCACTGCCACCGCGTCGGATCGCGCCGAAGACGGCAGCTTCGCGCTCGATTTCGCCGGCGACGAGCCGGTCGAATTGCTCCTCGAACGCTGCGGCCGCATGCCGCTGCCGCCCTATATCGCTTCGAAGCGCCCTACCGACGCGCGCGACGCCGACGATTACCAGACGATGTTCGCCGCCGAGCCCGGTGCCGTCGCCGCCCCCACCGCCGCGCTCCATTTCACCCCCGAGCTCCTCGCCGCGCTCCACGCCGCCGGCATCGGCCACGCAACGCTGACGCTCCATGTCGGCGCGGGCACCTTCCTGCCGGTCAAAGCCGAGGACACCGACGCGCACCGGATGCATGCCGAATGGGGCAGGATCGACGCGGTGACCGCCGACCGCCTTAACGCGGTCCGCGCCGCGGGCGGCCGCGTCATCGCGGTCGGCACCACCAGCCTGCGCCTGATCGAGAGCGCCGCGCGCGACGACGGCACAATCGCCCCCTTCGAAGGCGACACTGCGATCTTCATCACTCCCGGCTATCGCTTCAAGGGCGTCGACGGGCTGTTGACCAACTTCCATCTGCCGCGCTCGACCCTGTTCATGCTGGTATCGGCGCTGATGGGGCTGGAGCGGATGCAGGCCGCCTACGCGCATGCCATTGCCACCGGCTACCGCTTCTATAGCTATGGCGATGCCAGCCTGTTGCTGCCCTGACGAAAGGACGAGGATGCGCCTGCCCCTGTTGTTCGCCGCATTCGCCGCGGGTCCCGCATTCGCCCAGCAGGTTCCGGTGACTCCGGTGGTGCCCGGCCCCCAGGCCCAGCCCGCCGCGACGGTGATGGCCGAGCCGGTCGCGATGATGATCGCGGCGTTCGATCGCGACGGCGACGCCCGGGTCAGCCGCGCCGAATTCGACGCCGGGCTGCGCCACAGCTTCGACAGCGTCGACACCGCCAAGACTGGCTCGCTCGGCTATATCGCCTATTCGGACTGGTCCGAACGCTGGCTCGGCGACCGCAACACGCTGCCCAGCCCTTTCGAGATCGACCGCGACGGTGACAACCGCATCACTTGGGACGAGCTCGCCGCGCGCTTCGACCTGCTCTTCACGCGATTCGACACCAACAAGGACGGCGTACTCGTGCGCAGCGAGTTGCTGACCTTGCGCCCGCAGATGTTCGATCGCGACCGGCGCGGGCGTGCGATGGGCAAGCCCCGCAACAAACCCCGCAATTGAGGTCCTAGCATCTCATGCACATGCCCGGCTAAACGGCCCTGATGGCGGGACATCACGACCACGATCATTCGCACGGCCATGCGCCGGTCGATTTCGGTCGCGCCTTCGCTTTGGGCGCCGCACTCAACATCGGCTTCGTCGCGATCGAGGGCGCTGCCGGCTTCCTGACCGATTCGGTCGCGCTGCTCGCCGATGCCGGGCACAATCTCTCCGACGTGCTCGGGCTGCTCGTTGCCTGGGCGGGGGCAGAGCTGGCCAAGCGCCCCGCCTCGCGCCGCTTCACCTACGGGCTGCGCGGCAGCTCGATCCTCGCGGCGCTCACCAATTCGCTGCTGCTGCTCGTCGCGGTCGGCGCGATCGCGCTCGAGGCGATCCAGCGCTTCGCCAGTCCCGCTGAAGTCCCGGGCGGCGCGGTGATGGCGATCGCCGCGGTGGGCATTGTCGTCAATCTCGGCACCGCTTTGCTGTTCGCGCGGGGGCGCAAGGGCGACCTCAACATCCGCGGCGCCTATCTGCACATGGCCGCCGACGCCGCGGTCTCGGCCGGGGTGGTGATCGGCGGCGGGCTGATCCTGCTCACCGGCGCGCAATGGATCGATCCGGCGATCAGCCTGGTCATCGTCGCGGTGATCCTGTGGAGCACCTGGGGCCTCGCCCGCGAATCGCTGACCATGGTGCTCCAGGCCGTTCCCGAAGGGATCGACGCCGAGGCGGTCGAACAGGCGCTGATCGGCCTGCCCGGCGTGGCGCGCGTCCACGACCTGCACATCTGGCCGATGAGCACGTCCGAGGCCGCGCTGACCGCGCACCTTGTGATGCCGGGCGGCCATCCCGGCGACGCGTTCCTGATCGACCTCCAGCACCGGCTGGCGCACGATTTCCGGATCGATCACACCACCGTCCAGATCGAGCTCGGCGAAGGGGCCGAATGCCGGATGCACGGCCACGCCCATGGCTGACGCACCGCCCCTGCCCGCTGCCAAGGGTCCGCCGATCCGGCTGGTAATCTTCGATTTCGACGGCACCTTGTCCGACAGCGGCGACTGGTTCCTGTCGGTGGTCGACCAGCTCGCCCGGCGCTTCCGCTTCCGCACCGTCGCGCCCGATGAAGTCGAGATGCTGCGCCATCGCAGCTCGCGCGAAGTGATCGAGTTTCTCGGCATCGCGCGCTGGAAGATGCCGCTGATCGCGCGGCATCTGCGCAAGCTGGTCGGCGCCAATGCGCATCAGATCGAGCTTTTCCCGGGTACGCCCGATCTGCTCGAGCAGCTCGCCGCGACCGGCGTCAAGATCGCCCTGGTCACCTCCAACTCCGAAGCCAATGCTCGGAAAATCCTCGGCGAACGCCATGCCGCGCGGATCGATTGCTATGCCTGCGGCTCGTCGCTGTTCGGCAAGGCACCCAAGTTCCGCCGCGTGCTCAAGAAGATGGCGACCCCCGCCGCCGCCGCGCTGGCGATCGGCGACGAGACTCGCGACATCGACGCCGCGCGCGAAGTCGGCATGCGCGCCGGGGCGGTGCTGTGGGGCTATGCCAGCGAGAAGGTCCTCACCGCCCACGCCCCCGACACGCTGTTCCGCGGCCCGCAGGACATCCTCGACTATGTCGCCGCGCACCGGGGCTGACGCTCGGTAGCAGTAGGCGCCTCACCCGCCGCCAATCCCCTCGATCACCTTGCCGCTGCCGCCGCAGTCCGGACAGGTTCCGCCATCGGCCTCGCCCGAGCCGGCGCAGCGCGGGCAGACATTCTCGCCGGTCCCGGGCGTGCCCGGCGCGGCGTCATCGCCCGGATTGGTGGGTTCGCTCGCCATTTGTCCGCTCCTCACTCGACATGCACTGCCAGCCAAACACTCGGACGGTCCTTCGCGGTCCATGTCACCCAATGCTTTTGCCCCGCGGCGATCCAGACATGATCGCCGGCGTGCAGCGTCACTTCGTCCGAATCCTCGATGCGCAGCCCCGCGGCGCCTTCGAGCAACAGCACCCATTCGTCCTGCGCCTGCACCATCGGCGCGTCCTCGGGCGTCGCCTGCCCGCGCGAGACGATCCGCTCGACGCGCACCCCCGGCCGCGCGACCAGCTCGGTGAACGCCTCGGCACGCTTCGCGGCGGGCAATCCGGTGAGCAGATTGTCGACTTTCACCTTGAAGCGCGGCTTCGGCTTGGGTTTGGGCGCCGGCTTCGCCTTGGGCTCGGCTTTGGGCCTCGGGCGCGGCCTCGCCGACCCCGCCGACTTGCTCCACGCATTGCTCGTCGCGCCGCGCAGATAGTCTTGGATTTCGTCGGCGCTGGCGGTGAGACCGTCGGCGCCCACCCCGAACACCGCTTCGCCTTGCGCGCCATTGAGCCCATATTTGCCGAAGTCGCCGCCCGGCTTACGCCGCCGCGACGCGACCAGCTTCAACCCGCGATGCGCCGCCATTTCGCGGAGATGCTCGGTGGTTTCGTTGGGCATATTCGATCCTCAAAAACTCCCTCTCCCTTGTGGGAGAGGGAAGGGCGAGGGGGAGAGAGTCCCAGCCCCCTCACCCTTCCGCCGACTTCGTCGGCTCCCTCCCTCTCCCACAAGGGGAGAGGGAAACATGGACTCAGGTTCGCGAAAACGCCAAGGCAACGCGCCATGACAGCCGCACCCCCCCGTTTCCACTTCACCATCCACGCCACCGACGGCAAGGCCCGGCAGGGCACGATCGCGATGCAGCGCGGCGAGATCCGTACCCCCGCCTTCATGCCGGTCGGCACCGCCGCTACGGTCAAGGCGGTCAAGCCGCAGGACGTCCGCGCCTCGGGCGCCGACATCCTGCTCGGCAACACCTATCATTTGATGCTCCGCCCCTCGGCCGAGCGCGTGGCGCGACTGGGCGGGCTCCATAAATTCATGGGTTGGGATCGCCCGATCCTCACCGATTCGGGCGGTTATCAGGTGATGAGCCTGTCCGAACTGACCAAGCGCAGCGAGGAAGGCATCGTCTTCAAATCGCACTTGGACGGCACCCGCCACATGCTCAGCCCCGAGCGCTCGATGGAGATCCAGCGGCTATTGGGCTCGAACATCGTCATGGCGTTCGATGAACTCGTCCCGACAACCTCGACGCGCGACGTCCAGGCCGCCGCAATGGAACGCTCGATGCGCTGGGCGAAACGCAGCCGCGACGCCTTCGACGCCGGCGGCGCGCATGCCGAGAACAATGCGCTGTTCGGCATCCAGCAAGGCGCGCTCGACGAGTCGCTGCGCAAGGCAAGCGCCGACGCGCTGCTCGACATCGGCTTCGACGGCTACGCCATCGGCGGCCTTGCCGTCGGCGAGGGCCAGGAAGCGATGTTCGCCGTGCTCGACTACGCCCCCGGTCAGCTCGATGCCGCCAAGCCGCGCTATCTGATGGGCGTGGGCAAGCCAGACGACATTGTCGGCGCGGTCGAACGTGGGGTCGACATGTTCGATTGCGTGCTCCCCACCCGCAGCGGGCGCACCGGCCAGGCATTCACGCGCACGGGCCCGATCAACATCCGCAACGCGAAGTTCGCCGAGGACGAAGGCCCGCTCGACCCGGCCTGCGCCTGCCCGACCTGCGCGGGCTGGAGCCGCGCCTATATCCACCACCTCGTCCGCGCCGGCGAGATCCTCGGCGCGATGCTGATGACCGAGCACAATCTGTGGTTCTACCAGGCGTTGATGGCCGATCTGCGCGCCGCGATCGGGGAAGGACGACTCACTGTCTTCGCCGACGATTTCCGCGCGAAGTACCGCGGCACTGCCGGCTGACCCACAATGCTCCTGCTTTCGCACGAGCACGGAGCGTTCGGAGCCTCCACCCCTTAGCTTAACCATAAGCTGTTCCGCCCCGGGACGGACCGAAATCGAGGGGCGCGGGAGGGTACGAATGTCGATATATGGACTGCCACACGAACGACGGGGTGTGGTTTGTTTTTGCGGCGGTTCACTCGAGTGCAGATGCGTGGCGTCGCGGCTGGGGCGCTCGTCTCGCTGGTCGGCGCCGGCTTCTCGGCGCACGCGCTGAGCCTCGACACCCCGAGCGTCACCGCCGAGACCGCCCGCGCCGGCTATGAGGCCGACGACCATTTCCCCGGTTCGGCACTCTACACCGCGGTCCCCGACGAGGCCGCCGCGGCGACCGGAACCACCGGGACGATTGCCCTGCCCGATCTGCCGGTGCCCGAAGGCGCAGTGATCGATTCGTCGATTCAGCCCGCGGCGCCCTTTCACCTCGCCGGCAGCGCCGTCGACAATGCCCGCGCGCTCCAATGCCTGACCCAGGCGATCTATTACGAGGCCGCGAGCGAGCCCGATGACGGTCAGCGCGCCGTCGCGCAGGTGGTGCTCAATCGCGTACGCCACCCCGCCTTCCCCGCCACCGTCTGCGGCGTCGTCTTCCAGGGCTCCGAAAAGAGCGGCTGCCAGTTCAGCTTCGCCTGTGACGGGGCGATGGCGCGGATGCCGTCGCGCGCCGCCTGGGACCGCGCCGCGCGCGTCGCCGGGGCGGCGCTCGCCGGCAGCGTGTTCGCGCCGGTCGGCATGGCGACGCATTACCACACCTATGCCGTGACGCCATCGTGGAACCGCAGCCTGGTGATGACCGGCATGTTCGGCGCCCACCTGTTCCACCGCTGGAAGGGGTGGTGGGGCATGTCGGCGGCGTTCAGCCAGTCCTATCGCGGCGGCGAACCCTTCCCCGCGCCGCATTTGGCCGCGGCGCCCGCACCCGCCGCGATCCCGGTCGCGGTGCCCGCGCTTGTCGCCCGCGAACCCGCGCGCGACGTCCAGCCCGCTTATGCCGAAAGCGGCACGCCGACCGCGGCCTATGCGGAGGCGACGCTGCCCGAGTCGCAGATCCTCGACAAATGGAAGGACAGCGGCAAGCCGCTGCGCTGACCGGGGACGCCGTGCGCGTCGTCAATCCCACGTTAACCGTCGCTCTCTATTAGGTAGCGGGCGCTCTCGCTGCGTGGAGGCAAAGAGAGCGCCCGCGCTGTCGCGTTCGAGTCATCCGGGGGGAAATGACACGCGACAGCTATCGGAACAGCAGGACCAACGGCGCAGCGCCGGAACGTCCGGCACCGGCAGAAATGCGTACGATCAGCGAATCATCGCGGCGCGATCGAAACCGTGATGAGGTCGCTATACTGGCCGGCGCGCTTGCCGGCGACGCTGCCGATCACGAAATGCATCGGCAGCGCGTCGCGCGTCGGATCGGTCCCCGCCGAAGTATAATTGGCCGTCGATGCGAGCGAGAGCGTGCTCTCGCCGATCATCAGCTGATAGGGCACGCTCCAATCGGCATTGGCCATCTTGAGCAGGCCATTGTTCTTCGAAATGAATTCGAGCCGATAGGCGCGCGTGCTGGCGACCGTCATCTGCAGCGGCACCTGCGAGACGCCTTCCTTGAGCTCGCCGAGATCGACCAGCGCCTGCCCGCCGTTGCGCCGATACTGGCCCGATAATCCGAGCACCGCCGAGGGCAGCACATTGACGCCCAGCACGAAGGAGCGCGTCGCAAGCGCCTCGCCGCGGCCCTGCTGCTCGGCGACGAGCATCACCCGCTGGCTGAACAGTCCGTCGGCGACCAGCCCGTCCTCGTCGACCGCGAGCTGGAAGCGCACCAGCTGCTGGCTGTGCGGCTGGACGACGACCGGGCGCTGCGTCGCGCGTGCGATCGTGCGGCCCGAAAGCGGCGTGGCGTTGCTGTTCGAGAATTGGTCGAGCAGCGTGTAGGTCACGCGCCCGGCGCGGCCTTCGCGCGCGAGCCCGAACGGCTCCTGGTCGACCACGAAGACCGGCTGGAACGCGCAGGCCGCGCCGCCCTCGTTGTTGAACACGACGTCGTAGATCGCGATCGGCACGTTGGTCGCGAACGGATCATAGCCCTGGATGATCCAGTTGGTGGCACCGCTCTCGATGCGCAGCGCGCAATCGGCGCGCGAAGCGGACTGCGCCGCTGCCGGATTCGCCGAAGCCAGCGCCGCGGCGGCTGCCAGAGTGGCTGAAAATATTTTCAACGGGACATGAGATCAGGCCTGATCAGATAGCAACGGGTGTTTCGATGCCGATCAGATCTCTCCCCAAGTTCGCCGCGATATTCCTGCTGTCATGCGGGTCCGCGGCCAGCGCCGAAGCCGTCGCGACGGGCACCTTCAACCTCCAGTTGACCGTGCCGCTCGTCTGCCGGGTGACGCATCAGAGCGCGATCAGCCCCTCTGGCGACGGCTATCGCCTCGGCGAGCTGCGCGAGTTCTGCAATTCGCCGCGCGGCTACGCGCTGGTGGTGAATTATGCGCCGGGCTCGATGAAGGGCGCCGTGGTCGCCGTCGGCGAAGAGCGCGTCGTGCTCGACGGTTCGGGCCATGCCGTGATCAGCCGCGCCGCCGGCCCGCGCATCCGCGACCGCGAGATCTTCGCCGAGCCGGGGGCCGCCGGATTCGACACCGACCGACTCGAGTTCAACGTCGAAGCGTCGTGACCGCGCGGCGGGGCTGCCCGCCGCACTTTGTCCCGGATTGAACCGATCGCGATCCGGAATCCGTTTGCGCGGATTCCGGATCGCCTCTTATCTGGGCATATGGAAACGCCCGTCCATTCCGAAGATCTCGGCGAGATCGTCGAAACACTGATCGAGGCGCAGGCGCTGCTCGCCTCCTCTATCTATGTCGACCTGGTCAATCTCGGGCTGCTCGATACCGCCGCCGCGGCGCGCCGGCTGCATGCGCTCGGCGAAATCGCTGCGAGCCCGCTCCAGCGCCATCCTGCGGTCGCCGAGGCGCTCGGCGCGCGGATCCGCGATTATGCTACAGGGTTCGATCGCGCGCACGACAGCGGGTCGCGCCCGCGCTTCCAGCTTCAGCTCGTCCGCGGCGGCAAGGCCTAGGGCCTGATCCTCAGGCGCGCTGCCGGCCCGGCTCGGCGCCCGCGGCGTCGCCATTGCCCGAGCGCGTCCGGCAATAATCGGCCTTGAGCGCCCAGCCCTGGCCGCGCACCGACTGGATGAAGTCGCGTCCGCCGCTAGCGAGCTTGAGCTTCTGGCGCAGGTTCGAGACGAATACGTCGATCGTCCCGATCGTCGCCTGCTCGCCATCGGCATAGAGCGCCTGGTGAATGCTGCGCCGCGCGACCGGCTGCGGCATCGCCTGCCAGAGCAGGTCGAGCACGCGCTTCTCCGATTCGGTGAGGCCGACTTGGCGCCGCCCGACGCGATACTGGTTTTCCTCTTCGCGATAGACCAGCGAATTGAGATAGTCGCCGCGCGTCTCGCGGGTCTTGCTGCCCTGCTCAAGCGCCGAGAGCACCAGCCCGACCAGTTCGTCGCGGTGCGAATCGAGCAATGCGTGGAGCGCCGGGGCCTCGCCGTTGGGCGACGCTTCCTGCGTGAGACGCGACGCTCGGCGAACCAGGTCGAGCGCGTCGTCGACGCTGCGCCGGCTCTCGACGAGCCGCGCCTCGCAGTCGCGCAGCAGCCCGGCGAGCGATTCGCTATCGAGCGACATGCGGATCGAGCTCGAAGTTATATCCGCGCGCTTGCAGCGATCTTTCGACGACCTTTGTCGGGTCGCTCAAATCAACAAGCCATCGCCGTG
Source organism: Sphingomonas sp. FW306-1B-B10E (assembly GCF_058782005.1). Classification (NCBI taxonomy): domain Bacteria; kingdom Pseudomonadati; phylum Pseudomonadota; class Alphaproteobacteria; order Sphingomonadales; family Sphingomonadaceae; genus Sphingomonas; species Sphingomonas sp. FW306-1B-B10E. Next base: position 11,259 of record NZ_JBYSXG010000064.1, on the reverse strand, counting down.
GCAAATCTGACGCAACTTGAGTCACTGTAAGCCGTTACCCGTCCAAAGATAGAATGCCGTATGACATTCGTTTCTTAAAAGGCACATTCTGCCATTATCGTGACAGACGCAAGCGTGAAACAATTGGCACAATCAAGTAATCTATAGTTAATAGTTTAACAATTGGTTAATTCTTTATAACTATTTATTGAAGTTGCTTCGGGTGTGCATCCACGGTCTGCTCGCTTGCCCCGCCGCTCGTCCGGGCGTAGCTCGTCGCGATGACCGACTCCGCCCCTGCGCTCGCTTATGTCGACGACCATCTCGACCAGAGCCTCGACCGCCTGTTCGCGCTGATGCGCGTGCCCTCGATCTCCACCGATCCGGCTTATGCCGAGCAGTGCCGCGCCGCCGCGCAGATGCTTGCCGACGAGCTTGCCGGGCTCGGCTTCGACGCCCGCGTCGCGCCGACCCCGGGGCACCCGATGGTCGTCGCACATCACGACGGCCCAGAAGATTCGGACGCGCCGCACGTGCTGTTCTACGGCCATTACGACGTGCAGCCGGTCGACCCGCTCGAACTCTGGAAGCGCGACCCGTTCGATCCCGTGCTCGAAACCCGCGCCGACGGCAGCAAGGCGATCGTCGGCCGCGGCGCCTCCGACGACAAGGGCCAGCTGCGCACCTTCGTCGAGGCGTGCCGCGCGTGGAAGGAGACCGCCGGCCGCCTGCCGGTCCGCGTGACGATCCTGTTCGAGGGCGAGGAAGAATCGGGCTCGGAGAGCCTCGAGCCCTTCCTCCACGCCAATGCCGACGAGCTGCGCGCCGACTTCGCGCTGATCTGCGACACTTCGATGTGGGACACTGCGACGCCGGGCCTCACCATCGGGCTGCGCGGCATGGCCGGCGGGCAGGTCACCGTCCACGGCCCCTCGCGAGACCTGCATTCGGGGCTTTATGGCGGGCCGGCACGCAATCCGATCCAGGTGCTGACCGGCATTCTCGCCGGCCTCAAGGATGCCGACAGCCGCGTCACGCTGCCCGGCTTCTATGACGGCGTCCACCCGCTCAGCGCCGAGGTCCAGTCGAGCTGGGACGCGCTCGGCTTCGATTCGGCGCAGTTTCTCGGCGATGTCGGGCTCAGCGTCCCCGCCGGCGAGACGAGCGTCGGCGTGCTCGAGCAGAGCTGGGCGCGCCCGACCGCCGAGATCAACGGCATCTGGGGCGGCTATACCGGCGAAGGCTTCAAGACCGTGATCCCCGCCGAAGCCCACGCCAAGATCAGCTTCCGCCTCGTCGGCGATCAGGACCCCGATCAGGTCTGGGCGGCGTTCGAGGACCATGTCCGCGCGCGCCTGCCCGCCGACTGTACCGCTGAATTCAAGGTGCGCGGCGGGTCGCGCGCGATTAGCCTCGCCGCCGACAGCCCGCCGCTCGCCGCGACCCGCGCCGCGCTCAATGCCGAATGGGGCAAGTCGGCCTTGCTCGCCAGCGGCGGCTCGATACCGGTGGTCAATTCGATCCGCTCGATCCTCGGCATGGACAGTGTGATGGTCGGCTTCGCGCTCAACGACGACAATATCCACTCGCCCAACGAGAAATACGACCTCAACAGCTTCCACAAGGGCATCCGCTCCTGGGTGCGCATCCTCGACCGGCTCGGCGCCACGGCAGCGGCCGAGGCGCCCGAGGCCGCGACCGCCTGACAAGGGACGATCCATGGCGATGCAGACCTGGTGGCTCTACGTCACCGCGGTGTTCCTGATCGCGGCGACGCCGGGCCCCAACATGCTCCACGTGATGGTGCAGAGCATCCATCACGGGCCGCGCCGCGCCACCTTCTCGATGGCCGGGTTGATGAGCGCGGTGCTGCTCTGCCTGCTCGCCTCCGCCGCCGGGCTCGGCGCCTTGCTCAAGGCGTCGCCTGCCTTGTTCGACGTGCTGCGCTATGCCGGCGCCGCCTATCTGATCTGGCTCGGCATCAAGGCGTGGCGCGCGCCGGTTGGCGCCACCGCGGCGGATCCGCACACCCGCCACTCGGCGGGCGCGCTCTACGCCACCGGCTTCGTCACCGGGCTGTCCAATCCCAAATTGATCATCTTCGCCGCGGCATTGTTCCCCCAGTTCATCGACCTGCACCGCCCGTTCTGGCTCCAGCTCGGCATCTTGATGGCGAGCTTCGTGGTGATCGAGGGCTTCTGGTACAGCGTATACGCGCTCGGCGGCCGCTCGCTCGCGGCATGGCTGGCCCCGGCCAATCGCCAGAAGCTGTTCAACCGCGCCACCGGCGTGATGTTCATCGGTTTCGGCGGCGCCCTGCTCGGCAGCCGGGTGTAGCTTTAGAGCGCATCGACATCCAAATATCCTCCCCCGCCAGGGGGAGGTGTCAGCGAAGCTGACGGAGGGGGAGGACTCACTATCGCAGTGAGTCGCTTACCTCCCCCTCCGTCGCCTTCGGCGCCACCTCCCCCTGGCGGGGGAGGATACGCATCGATTGGGCTCAGGGCTTGACCTGAGCTTGTGACTCGGGTTCGAGCCATCTCGCATCACGAACGGAATCTCATGACCACCGATCTCGAACAATTGCGCAGCGACCTGCTCGCCTCGATCGACGCCGCAGCAGGCCTCGATGCGGTCGAGGCGCTGCGCGTCCATGCGCTCGGCAAACAGGGCGCGATCACCGGGCTGCTCAAGACTCTCGGCGGCATGAGCCCCGAGGAGCGCCAGGAGCAGGGCCCGCGCATCCACGGGCTGCGCGAGGCGGTCACCGCGGCACTGGCCGAGCGCAAGGCTTCGCTCGAACGGCTCGCGCTCGATGCGCGGCTGGCGAGCGAGACGCTCGACATGACCCTGCCTGTCGACGGCGTTGCGCCGGGTTCGGTGCACCCGGTCAGCCAGGTAATGGACGAGCTCGCCGAGATCTTCGCCGATTTGGGCTTCGCGGTCGCCACCGGCCCGGAGATCGAGGACGACTGGCACAATTTCACCGCGCTCAACATCCCGGAGACGCATCCGGCGCGGGCGATGCACGACACCTTCTATCTCGCCGGCGAGCATGAGCCGAAGATGGTGCTCCGCACGCACACCAGCCCGGTGCAGATCCGTACGATGATGGCGCAGAAGCCGCCCATTCGGATCATCGCGCCGGGCCGTGTCTACCGCTCCGATTCGGACGCGACGCACACCCCGATGTTCCACCAGATCGAAGGGCTGGTGATCGACAAGGGAATCACGCTCGGCCATCTCAAATGGACGCTCGAGACCTTCCTCAAGGCGTTCTTCGAGCGTGACGACATCGTGCTGCGACTGCGCCCGAGCTATTTCCCGTTCACCGAGCCCTCGGCCGAAGTCGATGTCGGCTATTCGGTGGTGAACGGCAAGCGCGTGATCGGCGGCTCCGAAGGCTGGATGGAAGTGCTCGGCTCGGGAATGGTCCACCCCAAGGTGATCGCCGCCGCCGGGCTCGACCCGAGCGAATGGCAGGGCTTCGCCTTCGGCACCGGCGTCGACCGCCTCGCGATGCTCAAATACGGGATGGACGATTTGCGCGCCTTCTTCGACGGCGACCTGCGCTGGTTGCGCCATTATGGCTTCTCGGCACTCGACGTACCCACGCTGAGCGGGGGAGTCGGCGCATGAAATTCACCTTCAACTGGCTCAAGGAGCATCTCGAGACCACGGCGTCGCTCGACCAAATCGTCGAGGCGCTGACCCGCGTCGGCCTCGAAGTCGAAGGCGTCGAGAATCCGGGCGAGAAACTCGCCGGCTTCCGCGTCGCCAAGGTGCTCACCGCCGAGCGCCATCCCCAGGCCGACAAGCTCCAGGTGCTGACCGTCGACACCGGCGAAGGCGCGCCTTTGCAGGTCGTCTGCGGTGCGCCCAACGCCCGCGCGGGATTGGTCGGCGTGCTCGGGCTGCCTGGCGCGGTGGTTCCGGCCAATGGCATGCAGCTCAAGGTCGCCGCGGTGCGCGGCGTCGAATCGAACGGCATGATGTGCTCGACGCGCGAGCTCGAGCTCGGCGACGATCATGACGGGATCATCGAGCTTCCCGAGGATGCGCCGATCGGCACCTCCTATCCCGATTATGCCGGGCTCAACGACGCAGTGATCGACGTCTCGATCACTCCCAACCGCCAGGACTGCATGGGCGTCCGCGGCATCGCACGCGACCTCGCCGCGGCGGGGCTCGGCACGCTCAAGCCGCTCGAGGTCGATCCGGTCCCCGCCAGCGGCCCCGGCCCCGAAGTCCGCATCGAGGCGCCCGAAGGCTGCCCGGCCTATTTCGGCCAAACCGTCAGCGGGGTGACCAATGGTGCCTCGCCCGATTGGATGCAGCGCCGCCTCAACGCGATCGGCCAGCGCCCGATCTCGGCGCTCGTCGACATCACCAACTACGTGATGATCGATCTCGGCCGCCCGCTGCACGTCTATGACAAGGCGAAGCTGGCGGGCGCCTTGGTCGTGCGCAAGGCGAAGCCCGGCGAACAAGTGCTCGCGCTCAACGAGAAGACCTATACGCTCGACGAGACCGTCACCGTGATCGCCGACGCCAATGGCGTGCACGATATCGGCGGGATAATGGGCGGCGAGGACACCGGCGTCTCGGAGGCTACCACCGACGTGGTGATCGAATGCGCGTATTTCGATCCCAACCACATTGCCCGCACCGGCCAGAAGCTCAATCTCACCAGCGACGCGCGCTCGCGCTTCGAGCGCGGAGTAGACCCTGCGTTCCTCAACGACGGTATCGCGATCGCCACGCGCTACGTCGTCGACCTGTGTGGCGGCAGTGCGAGCGAAGTCACCCGCGCCGGGCATGCACCGACCGAGCCGCGCAGCTATCGCTACGATCCCACCCTTGCCGAGACATTGGGCGGCCTCGTCGTCGCTGCCGATCGGCAAAAGGCGATCCTCGCAAGCCTCGGCTTCACCGTCGACGGCGACTGGAACGTCACCGTGCCGAGCTGGCGCCGCGACGTCGATGGCCCCGCCGACCTCGTCGAGGAAGTCATCCGCATCGAGGGCATCGACAAGGTACCCTCGACGCCGCTCGACCGCGCCCCGGGCGTCGCCCGCCCGACCGCCACCCCCGAGCAGAAGCTCGAGCGCAAGCTGCGCCGCACCGCTGCGGCGCGCGGGCTCAACGAAGCGGTGACGTGGAGTTTCATCTCCGAAGCCGAAGCCGCGCCGTTCGGCGGCGGCGGCTGGACGCTGGCCAATCCGATCAGCGAGGACATGAAGGTCATGCGCCCGTCGCTGCTTCCCGGCCTGCTCGCCGCGGCCGAGCGCAACGTCAAGCGCGGCGCGGCCAGCGTCCGCCTGTTCGAGATCGGCCGCCGCTATCACGCCGACAAGGAGCGGCTGACCTTGGCATTGGTCCTAGCCGGCGCGCGCGATCCGCGCGGCTGGCAAAGCGGCAAGGCGCGTCCGTTCGGCGCGTTCGACGCCAAGGCCGAAGCGCTGGCATTGCTCGAAGCCGCCGGTGCACCGGTCGCCAATCTGCAGGTGATGGGCGAGGCGGGCGACGTCTATCACCCCGGTCAGTCGGCGACCTTGCGGCTCGGGCCCAAGACCGTGCTCGCCGCGTTCGGGATGGTCCACCCGTCGGTGCTCAAGGCGTTCGACCTCGATGGCGAGGTCGCCGCGGTCGAGATCTATCTCGATGTGCTGCCCGCTAAGCGCAGTGTCGGCTTCATGCGCCCGGCCTATACCCCGCCGGCGCTCCAGGCGGTGACGCGTGACTTCGCCTTCCTCGTTCCCGCCGAGCTGGCGGCGGGCGACCTGGTTCGCACCATCAAGGGTGCCGACAAGGCAGTGATCGTCGACGCGCGGCTGTTCGACCGGTTCACCGGCACCGGCGTGCCCGAGGGGCAGAAGAGCCTCGCGGTCGAAGTCACGCTCCAGCCGGGCGAAAAGAGCTTCACCGATGCCGAATTGAAGGCGGTCGCCGACAAGGTGGTCGCCGCGGCAGGCAAGCTCGGCGCGAGTCTCAGGGGCTGAAGATGATCGAACGGTTTCTCCCGGGTCTTCAGGCGAAGATGGAGGATGCGGACGAAACCGAGTTCATGATCGTCATGCTCCCGGGCGACCTCGACCCGTTCGATCGCCATTACCGTTTCAGCATCCATATCGATGCCGAGCTGCGGCTGGCGGGGTTCGGCCGCAGCGACGGTGGCGGCACGCTCTATCGCAACATCGATTTCGAATCGGATGAGGAGGGCGAGGACGAGATCGTCTCGACCATCCTCGACGTGCACGCGACCGACGTGGACGGTGCCCGCGCACTGCTCCGGCTGCATCTGCCCGAATTGGGCGCGCCGGAGGGAACGCGCATCCAGTTCGGCGAGTATGAGGATCGTTATGACGGGGAGCGCTGGCATCTCGGCGAACCGCGCAGCATCGAGGAGTTCTGAGCCATGCCCACCGTATTGATCACCGGCGCGACCGCGGGCATCGGCGAGGCCGCCACGCGGGTCTTCGCCGCGGCGGGGTGGAAAATCGTCGGGACCGGGCGGCGCGCCGATCGGCTGGCGGCGCTGCGGTCAGAGCTGGGGGACGCGCTCCACACGCTCGAATTCGACATTCGCGACGAGGCCGCGCGCGACGCGGCACTGGAGAGCCTGCCCGCGCCTTTCGGCGAGATCGACCTGCTGATCAACAATGCCGGCCTCGCGCTCGGGCTCGAACCGGCGCAGCAGGCGAGCCTGTCCAACTGGACGACGATGATCGACACCAACATCGGCGCCTTGGTGTCGATCACGCACAAGCTTCTTCCGCAGCTGGTCGCGCGCAAGGGGGCGATCATCAACCTGTCGTCGGTCGCCGCCAATTATCCCTATCCCGGCGGCAACGTCTACGGCGCGACCAAGGCGTTCGTCCGCCAGTTCAGTCTCAATCTGCGCTCGGATCTGATCGGCACCGGGGTGCGCGTCTGCTCGATCGAGCCGGGCATGGTCGAGACCGAGTTCAGCCTGGTGCGCACCGGCAGCCAGGATGCGTCCGACAAGATCTATGCCGGCGTGAACCCGATGACCGCCGAGGACATCGCCAAGACGATGCTCTGGGTTGCCGAGCAGCCGCCGCACCTCAACATCAATTCCTTGGAGCTGATGCCGGTCAACCAGGCCTGGTCGCCGTTCCTGGTCCACCGCGAAACTACCTGACTTGGGTTAATCGCCTGAACCGGCACGCTTTTCCTGCGTTGGCGCGGGGGAAAGGGAGGCCGATGCGCATCCACCACCTCAATTGCGGTACCGATTGCCCGTTCGGCGGCGCCTTGTTCGACGGGCGCAGCGCCGGGCTGACCGGGCGGCTGGTCTGCCACTGCCTGCTGATCGAGACCGATGCGCGCGGCCTCGTGCTGATCGATACCGGCTATGGCCTGCGCGACGTCGACCATCCGCACCGTCACCCGGCGCGGATCACCCGGGCGATGCGCGCGATGCTCAACATCAAGCTGCGCGAGGAGGAGACTGCGTTTCGCCAGATCGAGGCGCTCGGGCTCGATCCGCCCGACGTGCGCCACATCGTGCTCACCCATCTCGACTTCGATCATGCCGGCGGGCTCGAGGACTTCCCCCAGGCGATGGTCCACGTCATGGAAAGGGAATTCGCCGCCGCGACCGGGCCGAAGGTCGGCTTCGTCCCCCGCAATCGCTATCGGCCGACGCAGTTCGACGACGTCGCCAACTGGCGCCGCTACACCAGTCTCGGCGAAGCCTGGTTCGGCTTCGATACGGTGCGCGGGCTGGAGGGGCTGCCGCCCGAGATCCTGCTGGTGCCGCTGCCCGGCCACACCTGGGGCCATGCCGGCGTGGCGATCGACACCGGCGCCGGCTGGCTGCTCCACGCCGGTGACGCCTATTTCTACCGCGGCGAGATGCGCCAGGCGAAGCGCCACTGCACGCCGGGGCTGCGCGGCTATCAGACGATGATGGAAGTCGCGCGCGACCAGCGGCTCGGCAATCAGGAACGCCTGCGCCGGCTGTCGATCGAGCGGCGCGATCAGGTGAAGATCCTCTGCGCGCATGACCCGGTCGAGTTCGAGCAAGCAGCGGCAGGCGCGCTGTTGTGACCCTCACGCGCCGCCGCTAGGGCCGGCGCCATGACCGAACCTTTCGTCGAAATCGCCTCGGACCAGCTGCACGCCGCGATCAACCCGTTCGGCGCGGAATTGTCCTCGCTCCGTGCGCTCGATGGCGCCGAGCTGATGACCGACGCGGATCCGGCCTTCTGGAGTGGCCGTGCGCCGTTGCTGTTTCCGATCGTCGGACGGCTGGCGGACGACCGCTATCGCGTTGACGGCAAGCAATATGCACTGCCCCAGCACGGCTTCGCCCGGCGTCAGCCGTTCACGCTGATCGAACAGGCGGCCGATCGCGCAGTGTTCCGGCTCTCCGACAATGACGCGACTCGCGCCGTGTACCCGTTCGCGTTCACGCTCGATGCGGCATTCACGCTGAATCAGGCCATGTTGGCCATCGACATCACCGTCGCCAATACCGGCGATCGCGACATGCCCGCCAGCTTCGGCTTCCACCCCGCCTTCGCCTGGCCGTTGCCGTTCGGCCGCCCGCGTGCGGCGCACCGCATCGTCTTCGAAAAGGACGAGCCGGCCGAGCTCTCGACGATCGCGCAAGGCGGCGGAATCGCACCCGAGACCGCGCCCAGTCCGCTCGAGGGCCGCGAACTGCGGCTGAACAACGCGCTGTTCGAACACGACGCGCTCGTCTGGAACAGCCTCGAAAGCGAGTCGCTGCGCTACGACGGCGGTGACGGGCCCGGCCTCGAGATCAGCTTCGCCGGCATGCCCAAGCTCGGCATCTGGACCAAGCCCGGCGCGCGCTTCGTCTGCATCGAGCCCTGGCACGGTATTGCCGATCCGCTCGGCTTCGCCGGCGAAATCTGGGACAAGCCGGGCATCCTCCGCTTCGCCCCCGGCGAGAGTCGCCGCTTCGGGATGCAGGTGACGCTGGCGGGTTGATTGCGGGGGGGAAGAAGCAGATATTGGGCTGATGGGCAGCAATGTCGATCTTGGACCGAAGTTGGAGCAAGCAGTCGCCGAGCTTGTCGAAAACGGCGTCTACAAGTCGCGCGAGGAGCTCCTGCGTGAGGGCGCACGGCTGATTCACGAGCGCGAATCACGGCGCGCGATGATCGATGCCAAAATCGAGCAGGGCATAGCAGATGCGGATGCGGGTAGGCTGATACCGATAGAAGACGTGATTGCAGAGTTTCGCGAGCGGTATCGGAGTGAGTCGCGGCGGACCGCATGAAGGTCTTCCTGTCGCACACGGCGCGTCAGGAACTTGCGGACATTGCTGATTGGATTGGCCGCGACAATCCTGAGCGCGCGGAAAGCTTCAGCCTCGTGCTGCTGGAGCGCGCTATGGCGATCGGCGATTTTCCGGCCGCTTTCCCGCTCCTGGATCAATTTCAGCATCGCGGCATCCGCCGGCGCGCCTATCGAGATTACCTAATCCTGTATCGTATCCTCGCGGACACCGTCGAAGTCATTCACATCGTCCATGGCGCTCGGAACCTGACCGCCTTATTGGCCTGCGACGAGCCAGACTTCTGATCCCGACGGATTTTCGCGAGTAACTGAATGCCTTCCGACCACACCAACGACCGCCGTACCTTCGCGATCATCTCGCACCCCGACGCCGGCAAGACCACGCTCACCGAGAAGCTCCTCCTGTTCGGCGGCGCGATCCACTTGGCCGGCGAGGTCAAGGCGCGCGGCGCCGCCCGCCGCGCGCGCTCGGACTGGATGAAGATCGAGCAGCAGCGCGGCATCTCGGTCACCAGCTCGGTGATGACCTTTGAGCGTGAAGGCGTGACCTTCAACCTGCTCGACACCCCGGGCCACGAGGATTTCAGCGAGGACACCTATCGCACGCTCACCGCGGTCGATTCGGCGGTGATGGTGATCGACGTCGCCAAGGGCATCGAAAGCCAGACCCGGAAACTGTTCGAGGTGTGCCGGCTGCGCAACGTGCCGATCATCACCTTCGTCAACAAGGTCGACCGCGAGGGCCGCGAAGTGTTCGACATCCTCGACGAGGTTGCGAACCTGCTCGCGCTCGACGTGACGCCGATGACCTGGCCGGTCGGCATGGGCGGCAATTTCGAGGGCATCTACGACCTCGCCACCAAGCGCCTGCTGCTGCCCGAGGGGCCCAGCCGAGAGTTCCAGGGCAAGGTGATCCAGACCACCGGGCTCGACGATCCCCAGCTCGACGCGATCCTCAGCGCCGACAATCTCGCCAAGCTGCGCGAAGAGGTAGAGCTCGCCGGGGTCGGCTATCCCGAGTTCGACGCCGGGGCCTATCGCCATGGCGATCTCACCCCGGTCTATTTCGGCTCGGCGCTCAAGGAGTTCGGCGTCGATTCGCTGATCGAGGCGCTCGCCGCCTTCGCCCCGCCGCCCCGTGCGCAGCCCGCCGAGCCCGCCCCGGTCGAGCCCGGCCGCGACGAAGTCACCGGCTTCATCTTCAAGGTCCAGGCCAACATGGACCCCAACCACCGCGACCGCATCGCGTTCATGCGATTGTGCTCGGGCACCTTCAAGCGGGGCATGAAGCTGACGCCGACCGGCCACGGCAAGCCGATCGCGATCCACTCGCCGATCCTGTTCTTCGCGCGCGAGCGCGAGCTCGCCGACGAGGCGTTCCCCGGCGACATCATCGGCATTCCCAATCACGGCACCTTGCGGGTGGGCGACACTTTGTCCGAGCGTGCCGATGTTCGTTTCACCGGCCTGCCCAATTTCGCGCCCGAGATCCTGCGCCGTGTCGCGCTCAAGGATCCGACCAAGACCAAGCAGCTGCGCAAGGCGCTCGACGACATGGCCGAGGAGGGCGTGACGCAGGTCTTCTATCCCGAGATCGGCTCGAACTGGATCATCGGCGTGGTCGGGCAGCTCCAGCTCGACGTGCTGCTCAGCCGGCTCGACGCCGAGTACAAGGTCGCGGCAGGGCTCGAGCCGGCGCCGTTCGAGACCGCGCGGTGGGTCTCGAGCCCGGACCCCAAGGATCTCGAGGAGTTCATGGGGCTCAACCGCGGCGCCATGGCCAAGGACCGCGACGGCAACCCGGTATTCCTCGCCAAATCGGCATGGGAAGTGGGCTACATCGCCGACCGCTATTCGAAGGTGAAGTTCGCCGCGACGCGGGAGCGGTGAAGGCGCCGCTCTACTCCCCTCCCTGCAAGGGAGGGGTCAGGGGTGGGTAAGAAAAGGTCGGGCTCGATGCCCGGCCTTTTCTCTATCACTAGC
>NZ_JBYSXG010000063.1:0-24858 GCF_058782005.1 Sphingomonas sp. FW306-1B-B10E | reverse complement strand
TCCCCCGACCCCTCCCGCAAGCGGAAGGGGAGCAGAAGAAGAAGATCATGACTCTCTCCTCCACCGGCTTCGTCAATATCGGCGAGCGCACCAACGTCACCGGATCGGCGCGCTTCAAGAAGCTGATCATGAACGGCGACTATGCCGCGGCGGTCGAAGTCGCGCTGCAGCAGGTCGAGGCGGGCGCGCAGGTGCTCGACGTCAATATGGACGAAGGCCTGCTCGACGCGCACGAGGCGATGACCACCTTCCTCAAGCTGATCCAGGCCGAGCCCGACATCGCGCGAATCCCGGTGATGGTCGACTCGTCCAAATGGGACGTGATCGAGGCGGGGCTCAAGTGCGTGTCGGGCAAGCCGATCGTCAATTCGATCAGCATGAAGGAAGGCGTCGACCAGTTCCTCGACCATGCGCGGAAATGCATGGCGTACGGCGCCGCGGTGGTGGTGATGGCGTTCGACGAGGTCGGGCAGGCGGACACCAAGGCGCGCAAGGTCGAGATCTGCGAGCGTGCGTACAAGCTGCTCGTCGGGATCGGCTTCCCGCCCGAGGACATCATCTTCGATCCCAACGTGTTCGCGGTCGCGACCGGGATCGAGGAGCATAACAATTACGGCGTCGACTTCATCGAGGCGTGCCGCGAGATCAAGGCGCGCTGCCCGCACGTCCATATCTCGGGGGGACTCTCGAACCTGAGCTTCAGCTTCCGCGGCAACGAGCCGGTGCGCAAGGCGATGCACTCGGTGTTCCTCTACCATGCGATCCCGGCGGGGATGGACATGGCGATCGTCAATGCCGGCCAGCTCGACGTCTACGACCAGATCGAGCCCGAGCTGCGCACCGCCTGCGAGGACGTCATCCTCAACCGCGATCCCGAGGCGGGCGAGCGGCTGGTCGCCTTGGCCGAGCGCTTCCGCGGCACCGATGCGGTCGCCGAGAAGCAGGCGGCGGAATGGCGCGGCTGGAGCGTCGAGAAAAGGCTCGAGCATGCACTGGTCAAGGGTATCGACCAGTTCGTCGTCGAGGATACCGAGGAATGCCGGCTCAAGGCGGCCAAGCCGATCGAAGTGATCGAGGGCCCGCTGATGGACGGGATGAACGTGGTCGGCGACCTGTTCGGATCGGGCAAGATGTTCCTGCCGCAGGTGGTCAAGTCGGCGCGCGTGATGAAGAAGGCAGTGGCGCATCTGCTGCCCTTCATCGAGGCGGCGAAGGAGCCCGGCGCCAAGGGCAAGGGCAAGGTGGTGATGGCCACCGTCAAGGGCGACGTCCACGATATCGGCAAGAACATCGTGGGCGTGGTGCTCCAGTGCAACGGCTTCGAGGTGGTCGATCTCGGCGTGATGGTGCCGTGGACGCGGATCCTCGAAGCGGCCAACGAGAATGACGCCGACATGATCGGGCTTTCGGGGCTGATCACGCCGTCGCTCGACGAGATGGTCACCGTCGCCGAGGAGATGCAGCGCACCGGCATGACGATGCCGCTGCTGATCGGCGGCGCTACCACCAGCCGGGTGCACACCGCGCTGCGCATCGAGCCGGCGTACAAAGGTCCGGTGGTCCACGTGCTCGACGCCAGCCGCGCGGTCGGCGTCGCGACGACCTTGGTCTCTGAGACGATCCGCGACGATTATGTCGCCAAGATCGCCGCCGAATATGAGGCGGTGCGCGTCGCCCGCGCCAATAAGGGGCAGAGCGAGCTGGTGCCGCTCGCCGCCGCGCGCGATAACGCTTTCGAAGCGGACATGAGCCTCAAGCCAGGCAAGCCGCGGATGCCGGGCGTGCACGAGTTCCTCGACTGGGACCTCGAGGACCTTCGGAAGTATATCGACTGGACGCCGTTCTTCCGCGCCTGGGAGCTTGCCGGCAATTATCCCGCGATCCTCGAGGACAAGGTGGTCGGCGAGAGCGCGACCTCGCTGTTCGCCGATGCGCAGGCGATGCTCGACAAGATCATCGCCGAGAAATGGCTGACCGCGCGCGGCGTCGCGGGGCTCTGGCCGTGCCGCCGCCAGGGCGACGACATCATCGTCCATGTCGAGGACGAGGCGCACGTCACCCTGCCGATGCTGCGCCAGCAGATCGCCAAGCGCGAGGGCCGCGCCAATATGTGCCTTGCCGACTTCATCGACCATCACGGCGACTGGATCGGCGGGTTCGCGGTGGGCATCCACGGGATCGAGCCGCATCTCGCGCGCTTCAAGAACGCGATCGACGATTATTCGGACATCCTGCTCAAGGCGCTCGCCGATCGGCTTGCCGAGGCGTTCGCGGAACGGCTGCACCAGTTCGTCCGCACCTCGCTATGGGGCTATGCCGAGGGCGAGCAATTGACCAACGAGGCGCTGATCAAGGAGCAGTATCGCGGCATCCGCCCGGCGCCGGGCTATCCGGCCTGCCCCGAGCACAGCCTCAAGCCGATCCTGTTCAAGATGCTCGACGCGCACAAGCGCACCGGGATCAGCCTGACCGAAAGCTTCGCGATGCTGCCGACCGCGGCGGTGTCCGGCTTCTATTTCGGTCACCCGCAGGCCGAATATTTCGGCGTGGCGCGGATCGGCCAGGACCAGCTCGAGGAATATGCGACGCGGAGGGGGATCCCGCTGGAACTGGCGACGCGGTATTTGCGGCCGAACCTGGACTGATACCTAGTGCTCCAGCGAAAGCAGGAGCCAAGGGGCGGCAAGCGATGTTCTTCGTGATCCTGGGCTCCTGCTTTCGCAGGAGCACTAGGCAATGCGCGGCCCGGGCCAGCGGTCGCGCGGGTTCGGCGCTTCGACGGTCATGTTGGCGCCTTCGGTCGCACGGACGGGGACCCTCGCGATGTCGAAATCGTGCAGGCAGCGCGCGTTGACGCCGAAATGGTCGGGCGCGCTGCGCTTGCGGTGAAAGACGTATATCCCGCAGCGGCTGCAGAAATAGTGCCGCGCACGGCCGGTGTTCCATTGGTAGAGCGTCAGTAGGTCCTCGCCCGCGACGACTTCGAGCGCGGTTTCAGGGACTTTCGCCATCAGCGCGCCGCGCATTGCGCAGAGCGAGCAATCGCAGGTCGTGAGTTCGTCGATCGACCAGTCGAGCTGAAAGCGAACCCCGCCGCAATGGCACGAACCTTCGATCATATTGTTCTCCGATAGCATGCCCTGCGCCATCGCGGGATTGCGCGTGCCAGCACTGAGTCGCACGCGAGATGTTGGATTTGGCAGGCTTAACTTCGCATTTTTCACGCGATTTGGCTAATTTCGTTGCGTGGTCGCGTAAGGATGTTGCGGCGACGTCATCGCACCATTTTTACGGATCCAAAGAGCCGGAAGGAGCGTCGCACGCGAAATCCAACTTTGGAAGCCGCAGGGAGCGGAGGAGTGCAACGCTCGCGACCTATTTCGTGGCGTCCGCAGGTTCGGCGTAGACGGTATCGGTCGGGCCATAGCCGGTGATGTAGACATGCGCGCCTTCGGGGCCGGTGCGCGCGAAGTGCGGCACCCCCGCCGGCTCGATGTAGAAGCTGCCCGGCGGCAGCGGCTTGCGCAGCGCGTCGTCGGCTTTCGGGCCGTAACCGAAATACCAGGTGCCCGAGACCACTGTCGCGGTGCGCTCGTCCTTGTGGCTGTGCGCGGCGATGCGCGTGTTGGGCGGGACCTTGATCTCTATCGCGAACAGCCCCGGCTTGGTCGGATCGCCGCTCAGCACGCGCGTCTCGACGCCGGCTAGTCCCGACGTGCCCGCGACCGCGCCGATCTGTGGCAACGCGGCGACTTCGGCCGGGGTGAGGCGGACCTCGCGATCTGTGGGAGGCAATGCCAGCAATGCGGCGAGCGCGAATGCCGCGCGCATCACTTGGTACCCAGGAAGTCGGTGACGAGCTTGGTCGTGGCGACGGGATTCTCCTCCATGATCCAGTGGCCCGAAGCGGGGACCACGCCTTCGGTGACGTTGGTCGCGGCAAAGCGCATGATCGTCGCCATCTGCGTGCCGAAGCTCTTCTCGCCTCCCAACGCGAGCACCGGCATCGTCAGCTTGCCCTGCGCGGCAAGGAGCGCGCGATTGTCGATGGCGTCCTGGTCGAAGGCGGCGAATTGCGCAAAGCCCGCGTGCATGTTGCCGGGACGCGCGTAGAGCGCCGCGTAATGCGCGCGCGAAGCCTCGTCGAAATGCTTCGGATCGGCGGAGAAATCGTTCCAGAAGCGATCGAGATAGATGCGCTCGCGCCCGGCGACGAGCCGCTCCATGTCGGGGCCGCCGAAGCGGAAATGCCACAGGATCGGGTTCTTGAGGACCTCCTCCCACGGGCCGATGCCGGGGACGGGGGCGTCGATCAGTACCAGTTTCGTCACGCGCTTCTGGTTCTGCACGGTGAGCGCATAAGCCACCATGTTGCCAATATCGTGCGCGACGACATCGGCGCGATCGACCTTGAGCGCGTCGAGCAACGCGATCATGTCGGCGGCCTGGTTCTTCTTGTCATAGCCGGCCGGCGCGACTGCGGAGAGGCCCATGCCGCGCAGGTCGGGGACGATGACGCGGTGATCGCGCATCAGTGCGGCGGCGAGCGGCGCCCACATGTCGCCGGTCTCGCCATAGCCGTGGAGCAGGAGCACCGCAGGGCCCTTGCCGCCGATGCGGACGTGCAAAGTGGTGCCGTTGGCGGCGATCTCCTGCGCCTGGAAGCTGGCGGGATAGGCAGGGACCTGGGCGTGCGCGGGAAGCGCGGCGGCGAGCAGGACGAGCAGGGGAGCGAGGATGCGCATGGACGGACCTCCGGGCGGCAGGACGCCGCGGGGGCAAGCTATGTTAGATTCGAATGACATTCCAGCGACTGTGCAGGTAGCTCGCGCCACCTTGTTCCGTTCGCTCAGGGCGAACGGGGAGTGGGGTGCGGTTCCGGGCGACACCCGGGGTGACGCTCGGCCCACAATAGGCTAGGCGCCCGGCATCATGCTCAACCTGACCGACATCACGGTGCGCCTCGGCGGGCGCACGATCATCGACAATGCCACCGCCAAGCTGCCGCCCAAGGGCCGGATCGGGCTGATCGGCCGCAACGGCGCGGGCAAGTCGACCTTGGTCAAGGTGATCGCCAGCCAGCTCGAGCCCGATACCGGCACCGTCGACATGCCGCGCGGCGCCAAGCTGGGCTATATCGCGCAGGAAGCCCCGCACGGCGACGCGACTCCGTTCGAGACCGTGCTCGAAGCCGATGTCGAGCGCACCGCCCTGATGGCGGAGAGCGAAACCAGCCAGGACCCCGACCGGCTCGGCGAAGTCTATGAGCGATTGATGGCGATCGACGCCTATACTGCGCCCAGCCGCGCGGCGCAGATCCTGGTCGGGCTCGGCTTCGACGAGGAGATGCAGCATCAGCCGCTCGACAGCTTCTCGGGCGGGTGGAAGATGCGCGTCGCACTGGCGGCGCTGCTCTTCTCGCAGCCCGACATGCTGCTGCTCGACGAGCCTTCGAACCATTTGGATCTCGAAGCGGTGCTGTGGCTGGAGGACTTCCTGAAGTCCTATCCGGCGACGATCCTGCTGGTCAGCCACGAGCGCGACTTCCTCAACAATGTCGTCGATCACATCCTGCACTTGGATCGCGGCAAGCTGACGCTTTATCCCGGCGGCTATGACGCGTTCGAGCGCCAGCGCGCCGAGCGCCAGGCGCAGATCGCCTCGGCGCGCGCCAAGCAGCAGGCGCAGCGCGAGCATCTCCAGGCCTATATCGCCAAGAACAGCGCGCGTGCGTCGACTGCCAAGCAGGCCCAGTCGCGCGTCAAGGCGCTCGCCAAGATGCAGCCGATTGCCGAGCTGGTCGACGATCCGACCTTGAGCTTCGACTTCCCCAATCCCGACGAGCTGCGCCCGCCGCTGATCACGCTCGATCTCGCGACGGTGGGCTATGGCGAGACGCCGATCCTCAAGCGGCTCAACCTCCGCATCGATCCGGACGACCGGGTCGCGCTGCTCGGGCGCAACGGCAACGGCAAGACCACCTTGGCGCGGCTGCTCGCGGCGCAGCTGACGCCGATGGAAGGCGCGATGAACGCCAGCGGCAAGATGCGCGTCGGCTATTTCACGCAGTATCAGGTCGAGGAACTCGATCGCACCGAGACGCCGCTTCAGCACATGACCAGCCTGATGAAGGGCGCGACGCAGGGCGCGGTGCGCGGCCAACTCGGGCGGTTCGGTTTTTCGGGGCAGAAGGCCACCACCGAGGTCGGCAAGCTCTCAGGCGGCGAGCGGGCGCGGCTGGCGCTGGCGCTGATCACCCGCGACGCGCCGCACATGCTGATCCTCGACGAGCCGACCAACCATCTCGACGTCGACGCACGCGAGGCGCTGATCCAGGCGCTCAACGAATATACTGGGACGGTCGTGCTGGTCAGCCACGACCGCCACATGCTCGAAATGACCGCCGACCGGCTGGTGCTGGTCGACCAGGGCACCGCGAAGGAGTTCGACGGCAGCCTCGACGATTACATCGCCTTCGTGCTGAGCAAGGAAGGGCAGGGGCCGAAGCTGTCCAAGGCCGACAAGAAGGAGGCGCGCCGCCTCGCGACCGAGGCGCGGGAGAAGGAAAGCGAGCTGCGCAAAGCGGCGAAGGCGGCCGAGGCCGAGCTTGCCAAGCTCAACGAGCAGCGCAGCGCGGTCGATCGGGCGATGTTCGATCCGAGCACCGCCGATGCGGCACTGGCCAAGCTGAGCATGACCGAGCTGATGAAGCGCCGCGCTGAGCTGAGCGACAAGATCGACGCGGCCGAGGCAGCCTGGATGGGAGCAAGCGAGGCGCTGGAGGGCATCGACGCCTGAGGCCGAGCGCGATGGCCTGAGGCGGTTGGTATTGGCCTTCGCAAGGGGGACGCTTGCGGCAGCGCTCGCTTGTCTCAGAGGACGTTGTCGTCAGGTACCCGAACAGGCACGTTCCGGGTGCCACGAAGGATCAGGAAGAGAATTGCCGGAACGGGGATTGCGAACTGCAGGATCCAGGGCGCAAAAGGACCGGCGCGCAGTCCGGCGGCACCGAGCAACAGGAAACTGACCGGGCTGAAGGTCCAGCCTCCATTGGTCCAGTCGATCGCGAACGTCATGAACGAGAAGAGCACCGCTATGGCCCACAGCCATTTCAAGCGCAGCCCTTTCGTTCGCAGGACCAGGACAAAAGCGACGAGCGATACGATTAGCGCGACAGCCATCGCAACGAGCCACGCATATTGGATTGCGCTTTTTCCTTCGAGGGTGAAGGCGTTGATGGAAGAGGGCGCTCGGTCAAACGGCTGGATGAAGACACTGTCGACCGTGGTTGCACCATTTCCTTCGCGTAGCACGATCTGGATGATGGCCCACCGCTGACCGTTGCCGGTTTCGAAGGTGAATTGCTTCCACGTGAGCGTGACGCCGTTGGCGGTCTGCCACATGCTCTTGACGTCCAGAAGCGTCGGTCGTTCCTGCGGCGCCAGCGTCTGCATTCGCGCAATTGTTTCCTGACTGAGATGATCCTTCAGCCCCGGGGTCCCGCGGTTCCAGATCGTGGCGGCGTCGCCTCGCTGCACCGCAGTTGCAATCTGCAGGGAAAGCTCTCGCTCGGCCGGCGTGCTGATCTTCTCGATCATCGCCTGCGGCGAGCAACCCGCCAGCACCAGTGCCAAAATGCCCAATATCAATCCGCGCAAATCGACTTCCCCCTTGTCGACTATTTTTACGCAGTCTCAGCCGAACGACAACTGGGGTGAATGATCTCGTCAGCGAATCTGCCCTGACGGAAATGAAGTCCGTCTCAACGCAGCTGGCTGTCCTTGCTCCCGCGCCGGTTGATCCCCGCGCTCCGGACATTGGCGTCGCGACCCGATTGGCACGGCACGCAGGTGCGGACGCCCGGCAGCGCGCGGCGACGCGGCTCGGGGATGTCGTCGCCGCAGACCGTGCAATATTTGGCACTCTCGCCCGAGGGCATCCGCGCCCGCGCGGCGGTGACCGCGTCCGCGACCGTATCGTCGATCTGATCCTGCACGGCGCCGTCCTGCGCCCATCCGTTGGCCATCGTACCCGTCCGGCTAAAGCTTTCTATTCCTTGTAAAATGGGTGGCATGTCGCGCGGTTCCAAGCCCAGCCTTGCCGCGGCGCGCGGGCGCGCTACACCGTCTGGCGAAACAGGGAGAGCGCAATGGCCAGTGTCGCGGCCGAGCCGAGTGCCAAAGAGATGCGGCTGGTAATCAGCGCGTCGTCGCTGGGCACCGTGTTCGAATGGTATGACTTCTTCATCTACGGCACGCTCGCCGCTTCCGGGATCATCGGGCGGACCTTCTTCCCCGCGGGCAACGAAGTGCTGCAGACCCTGCTCGCCTGGGCGGGGTTCGCGGTCGGCTTCGGCTTCCGGCCGCTGGGCGCAGTGCTGTTCGGCTATCTCGGCGACAAGCTCGGGCGCAAATACACCTTCCTCGTCACGATTACCCTGATGGGCGTCGCCACCGCCGGGGTCGGGCTGGTGCCGAGCTATGCGGCGATCGGGATGGCCGCGCCGGTGCTGATCATCCTGCTGCGCATCTGCCAAGGGCTCGCGCTCGGCGGCGAATATGGCGGCGCGGCGATCTATGTCGCCGAGCATTCGCCGCATGGCCGCGCGGGTTTCCACACCAGCTTCATCCAGGCGAGCGTCGTCGGCGGGTTCATCCTCAGCCTTGCGGTGGTTTTGGTCTCCAAATTCGCGCTGGCGCAGGTCTGGGGCGATTGGGGCTGGCGGGTGCCGTTCCTGTTCTCGATCGTGCTGCTCGCAGTGTCGCTGTGGATGCGGCTCAAGCTTTCCGAGAGTCCGGTGTTCAAGGCGATGAAGGAAGCGGGGGAAACCGCGGCCAATCCCTTCGTCGAGAGCTTCACCTATCCGGGCAACGGCAAAAGGCTGTTCGTCGCGCTGTTCGGGATCGCTGCGGGGCTGACGGTGATCTGGTACACTTCGATGTTCTCGGTGCTGTCGTTCCTCTCCGGACCGATGCGGCTCGATCCCACCGCGGCGCAGCTGATCACCGGCGGCTCGGCGATCATCGGCATGGGCTTCTTCCTGTTCTTCGGCCATTTGTCCGACAGGATCGGGCGCAAAATTCCGATCGTGGTCGGCTATGCGCTGACCCTGGTGCTGCTCTTCCCCTTGTTCTGGATCATCGGCAGCGCCGCCAATCCCGATCTCGCCAAGGCGGCGCGGCGGGCGCCGGTGATCGTCTCGGGCCCGCATTGCGGGTACGATCCGTTCGCGGCGAAGCAGGCCGACGAATGCGGCCAATTGCTCGACCATTTCTCGAAGAAGGGCGTCGCCTACACCACGACGCGCGCGCCGGCGGTGACCGTCTCGATCGGCGGGCTGCCCACGGCCGACACCAGCCCGGCCGGGCTCGACGCGGCATTGGCGGCGGCGGGCTATCGTCTCGAGCCTGCGGTGCCTCCGCCAGGCAATATCGCGATCATCATGCTCGCGATTCTCGCGCTGATGGCGCTCTCGGGGGCGACCTATGGCCCGGTCGCGGCATTGCTGGCGGAGATGTTCCCGTCGCGGATCCGCTACAGCTCGATGTCGATCCCCTATCATATCGGCACCGGCTATTTCGGCGGGTTCCTGCCGCTGATCAGCCAGTACATCGTCGCGCGCACCGGCGATCCCTATGCCGGTCTGTGGTACACCTTCGCGGTGGTGGCGATGGCATTGGGGGTGACCGCCTGGGGTTTGCAGGAGACGGTGGCGCGCACGCCCGCCAGGCGCTAACCGCGCTGGCATGACGCATTCCCCCTTGAGGCTGAGGCTCGACGGCGACGCGCTCGTCGCCAATTGGCGGCTGCTGCGCGATCTGAGCGGCAGCGCGGCGTGCGGCGCGGCGGTCAAGGCGGATGGCTATGGTCTCGGCGCGCGCGAAGTCATGCGGCGGCTGGCGGAGGCGGGATGCCGCGACTTCTTCGTTGCGGTGTGGAGCGAGACGCGGGCGTTGGCCGATCTCGGCGTGCCGGTGTCGGTGCTTCACGGCGTCCGCGACGCTGATATGGCCGATCGGCCTGGCAATGCGCGCCCGGTGCTCAATTCGGTCGAGCAGGTGCGGCGCTGGCGTGAGGCGGGCGGAGGCGCCTGCGACGTGATGGTCGATACCGGGATGAACCGGCTGGGCATCGCGATCGAGGATGTCGCCGCAGGGCTGCTCGACGGGCTCGCGATCGACACGCTGATGAGCCATCTCGCCTGCGCCGACGAGGATGTGCCGCTGAACGAGCGGCAACGCGCGGCGTTCGGAGGGCTGCGCGGGCGGACTTCGGCCAAGCGGATGAGCCTGGCCAATTCGGCGGGGATCGCGCTCGGCATGGACTACGCCTTCGACCTGACACGCCCAGGTATCGCGCTCTATGGCGGGCGGCAGCGCGTCGCGCATGCAGGCATCCGCCAGGTCGTCACTCCGCAAGCGCAGGTGATCCAGCGGCGACGCGTGAAGGCGGGCGAAATCGTCGGCTACAACGCCACCTTCACGGCCCCTGCGGACACCGAAGTGGCGGTGCTCAACCTCGGCTATGCCGACGGCTATCTGCGCTGCTTCTCGGGCAAGGGAAGCGCGCGGGCGGGCGAGGCGCTGCTGCCGGTGCTCGGCCGGGTATCGATGGACCTTACCGCGATCGGCGTCGATGCGGCGCCTGAACTGGCCGAGGGCGACTGGGTTTCGATCGGCTATGACCTGCCGGAGACCGCGGCGGTGAGCGGCCTATCGCAATACGAATTGTTGACCGGGCTCGGTCGGCGCTTTGACCGAAACTGGATCTAGGCGCCGCTTACGGTCCAGGGATCGACAGGCTCGGCGCGGATCCAGCGTGTGGCGAGCCATTTGGCCCCCGCCGTCACTGGCGCGCCTGCATGCAACGCGCGCGTGTCGGGTGATCCGTCGGGAAGCAGGGTATCGAAAACGATCGCGTCGCCGCCTTGCGGCCTGATGCTGAGGCCGAGCAGCGGAAACTGCGTTTCGCCGCCACCGAATCCTTGGTTTAGGTAGACCAGCACCGTCCGGATACGCTGATTGGCGGCGCCGGCGATGGTATCGAGATGGCGCCGATACTGTTGTCCCGGGCGATAGCGCAGGACGGTGAGCGGTTCGCCGTGCTCGACTGTCGTGTGGCTTGCGGCGGCGATCCGCAGGTTCAGCGCGCGGAGTACCAAATCCTCTCGCGCAGGGCCGATCGCGCCGACATCGGAGGTGCGCACGGGATGTGGCACCAATTGGCCGGTTCGCGGATCGACTACCTGTGCCGGCTCGAGCAGTTCAGACCCGCTCATCGCGACATGGGCGCATTCCTGCTCGCTAAAGATGCCAGAATACCGAACGACCCGAGGCGCCTCGCTGAGTATTTCGGGTTCGGGAATGCTGCGCGGATTGCCGTCCGCGGCTAGCGCCATTTCGCTCAGCAATGCGCGATGTGTCGCAGCGACGGGATCGTTTGCCGCTGCCTTGTCCAACAGCGCGCATGCGCCGGCCCAGTCAGGCGCGTCGACATTGCCATTGCCGTTCGCTGTCAGGGCAATTTCCATCAGCGCGCCGTCGACATGGCCGATCTCGACGGCCCGACGCAATGCGCTTCGGGCGCCGCGGATATCTCGAGAGAAGAGCGTGCCGGCCAGACGCCATACCGCGAGTTGCATGAGCGCCTGCGCGTCGCCGTCGCGGCCCGCTGCCTCGAGCAATGCCACCGCAGCCGGGACATCGCCGCGCGATATCAGCGCATGTGCTCGATCTATCGGGTTCCCCGCCATGGCACCCGTCTAGCGCGAATTCAGGCCAAACAAAAAGGGCCGGGGAATGATCCCCGGCCCTCCTTGATTGATGGCCTAGCTATCAGAACTTCGCGTTGAAGCCTGCGTAGAAGAAGCGGCCACGGTTATCGTAGATACCCGATCCCGAGCCGACGCCGGTGAGGCCGTACGGCGGCTTGGTGTCACCCAGGTTCGACACACCGCCGTAGAAGTTGAACGCGTCGTTCACTTCCAGGTCGAAGCGGATGTCGTGATAGGTCGTCGACGGATACTGCGCGATCTGCGCATAATCCGGGTTCTGCGGGGGGCCATCATTGACCGCGTTATAGTCTTCCCACGTGTTCAGGTACATCTTGCTGATATAGCGGAAGGTGTGGCCGATCGTGAATGCGCCGAGCTTCAGGTCGGTGTTGATGTTGAAGTTATCCCGCGGATCGCCAAGCTCCTCCGTGATGACGTTCTTGAAGTCCGGGCGCGACGGATCGGTGAAGTTGTCACGCTGGATCAAGTGAGTCCACACGCCCTTCAGGCTGAGGCGACCGAAGCCAAGATCACGGTTATAGCCGATCTGAGTATCGATGCCGCGTGCCTTATACTGAGCGTAGTTCTGCGGGATCTCCTGGAGCGAACCCTGAATGACCTGGAAAGGCTGTTCGCCGTTGGGGCCGCCACCTGCACCCGAACGCTCGAAAAGCGCGCAGAACTGGTTGTCCAGCGACGGTGCGTCGTAGCACGCGTCGAGGACCTGCTGCGGGGTCGGGCCGGTGATCACGTCGTCGATCGTGATATCCCAATAATCGACCGAAATGGCGAGGCCGGGCACGAAGGTCGGCTGGAAGACACCGCCGAGCGTGAACGACTTGGAGCTCTCCGCCTTCAGGTTCGGGTTGCCGCCGGCAGTCGTCTCGATCGACGAGGTGTAGACGAAGTCATACCCCGCCGGCCGACCGGCCGCCGTGCAGTTCGCCGAACGGGTCGCCGAACCGGTGTTCAGATTGCGTGCCGAGCAGGGATCGTTCGGCGCCGGCGCGAAGTTCTGGCCAGGAGCGGAGTAGAGATCACCCAGATACGGCGCGCGCACCGACTTGGAGTAGGACCCGCGCAGCATCAGGTCGCGGACCGGACGCCAGGTGAGGCCGCCGCTGTAAGCGTAGACGGTGCCAGCCCCGCCCTTATAGTCCGCGACGCGGCCCGAGGCGTTGATCGTCAACTCCTGCATCAGCGGAGCGTCCTTGACCAGCGGCAGCGAGAGTTCGCCGAACAACTCCTTCACTTCGAAGGCAGGCGCCTCGAAGCTGGGGATGGCGTTGTAGAAGGCGTAACCTGCCTGCGTCAGATCATCGAGATCGTAGGACAGGGTTTCACGACGATATTCGGCGCCCAGCGAGACGCCGATCGCGCCGCCCGGCAGGTTGATCGGCAGGTTGCCCGAGACGAAGCCGTTCGCCACGAACTGGCTGGACTTGCCCGTCGCAGTGGTCGGCGTAACCAAGTAGTTCAGCGCGGCCTGGCTGACCGAGCCTTCGCCGAACGGGTTGAGCGGAACGCAGGCCGCGATGTCAGAGGCGAGCTGCGCCGGGTTTCCAGCAACGTCGTCACCAGCGTAGCGCGCGTCGACCTGCGAGCGGCAGACGATCTGGCCGGCGGCATTGCGGGTCGTGTCCAGTGCCAGCAGGTACCGCTGGGTGTTGACGTTGCCCGTGATCACGCTCGATTCGTGGTGCTCGCTGTAGTTCGCCGAAACTTCGTAGTTCCAGTTCGAACCCAGGTCGCCGCGAACACCGACGACGGCGCGCCAAAGCTCGCGCTTCATCTCTTCGTCGCGCGTGCCGAGATCGACCCAGTTACGACGCAGCGAGAAGCGGTACGTGCCGGCAGCGACCTGCGCGAGGGAGAGGGCCTGGTTGGCGGTGCCCGCCGCGATCTGCGCCGCAGTAGCATTGGCGGGAATGAATAATCCACCAGTGTTTGGATTGACTCCCGAGTTGATCGCCGCGGTCAGCTGTGAGGCGATCGTGCCGCGTGCGGCTGCCGACAGATACGGGTTGTCGAGGCGGATGGCTTCGCGATTGACGATACCGCCTGCTGCGCTGCCGGTGCCCGAGCCGTAGGAGCGATCGTTGAGACCCGGAACGATAATGCCGTCGCCGAGCGTCTGGCCCTGCGAGAAGAACGGGCCGCTCTGCGAGCCGAACGCCTCGGTGCGGACATACTTGGCTTCGAAGAACGGCACGAAGGCCGGCGAGACTTCGAAATGGCCGAGCGCGTTGAACACGTAACGCTTGAGGTCCGGCGACAGCACGGTGAGCTTGCCTTCGCGGCTGGTGGTGCCGTTGCCGCCGATGAAGCTGCCGTTCGGACCGAGGCCGACGCGCACGCCGGTCTGCGGCGTGAGCGCGCCGCCCGGCTGGAACAGATAGGCGCAGGTGAATGCCGAGCCCACCGCGTCGCGGCCGCAGGGCGCGGTAGCGGTGTTGGCGTAACGAATACCCAACTGACCGCCGAGCGAGATGGTGGTCGAACGGATGTCGCGGAAGTAGAGGCGATCCGCGGTATCGTCGAACGACGACGTCGTATCGGTGTCGACGACGACGAAGTTGTTGTTGGTCCGCAGGTTCGGGCGGCCCGAAGCGTAATAGTCGTCCTGGTGCGCAAACTCGGCGTTGAACGCGATGTTGCCGCGGCCGTCGGCGAAGTTCTTGCCGGCGACGAGCGAGATATACTGGTTGCCTGCGTCGCCATAGGTGCTGATGCCGGTCTGGCCGTGCAGCTCGATGCCGTCGTAATTGTCCTTCAGGATGAAGTTGACCACGCCCGCAATTGCGTCCGAACCGTAGATCGACGAGTTGCCGCCGGTGACGATGTCGATGCGGTCGATCAGGTCGGTCGGCAGCGTGTTGATGTCGACGGCGTTGCCGTTGTTGATGATGTCAGCCGAAGTCTGGCGGCGGCCGTTGATCAGCGTCAGCGTGCGCGCGCGGCCAAGGCCACGCAAATCGAGGAAGTTGACGCCGCGGGTGCCGAGGCCCGAAGTCGAGTTCTGCGAACCCAGCGAGCTGCGCAGCTGCGGCAGGTCGTTGAGCACGTCGCCCACCGACACGCGGCCAGTCTCGAAAATTTCCTCGCTGGTGACGGTGGTCACCGGCACCGGCGAATCGTCGTTCGGGCGACGGATGCGCGAACCGGTCACGACGACGGTCGAGTCATCGTCGTTTGCCTGAGTGGTGTCGGTCTGCGCTGCCTCTACGGGCTCGCTGGACTGCGCCTGCGCGACGAGAGGGAACAGGAACGCGGCGCTCGCCAAGGCGGTCGCACCGAGAAGACGGCTGGTTTTCATGTTTAAGGCCCCTGCGAGCGTGAATGCTCGATTGACCCTATGACGCCCTATCGGGGTGCCCCCACGCAAGGCAGATTGTGAACTACCGATTAATTCGCAATGCCCCTGTTGCAGATATGCTACAGCCGTTTTCGCAATGTTGCGCCGCGTTGCAGCGCGACGCAACATTAGAACAGAAGTGTCTGGCTGCGGTATAACGCTTGCGTCGACACATACCAGAAACACGACCAAATGCTATAATTGTACGACGAATGCTAGCGCTCCACGCACATGGCGATCCCCATGCCGCCGCCGATGCACAGGGTTGCAAGGCCCTTCTTCGCGTCGCGCTTCTGCATCTCGTAGATCAGAGTGGTCAGCACGCGCGCGCCCGATGCGCCGATCGGATGGCCGATTGCGATCGCGCCGCCATTGACGTTCACCTTGTCGGGGTCCCAGCCCATGTCCTTGCCGACTGCCAAGGCCTGCGCGGCGAACGCTTCATTGGCCTCGATCAGGTCGAGGTCCTCGACCTTCCAGCCGGCCTTTTCCAGCGCCTTGCGGCTGGCGGGTACGGGGCCGATTCCCATGATCGACGGGTCGACGCCGACGCTCGCCCAGCTGGCGATTCGCGCGAGGATCGGTGCGCCGCGCTTCTCAGCCTCGTCGCGGCGCATGAGGACGAGCGCGGCGGCGCCGTCGTTGAGCCCCGAGGCATTGGCGGCGGTGACGCTGCCGTCCTTCTTGAAGGCGGGGCGCAGGCCGGCAATCCCGTCGACGGTCGCGCCGGTGCGGATATATTCGTCATCGGCGACGACGGTGTCGCCCTTGCGGCCCTTGATCGTCACCGGGGCGATCTCGTCCTTGAAGCGACCCTCGGCGCGCGCCTTCTCGGCGAGGTTCTGCGAGCGGACCGCGAAATTGTCCTGGTCGCCGCGGGTGACTTGGTACTGCTCGGCAAGGTTCTCGGCGGTGATGCCCATGTGATAGCCGTTGAACACGTCGGTCAGCCCGTCCTTGATCATCGTGTCGACCAGGCTGAGATCGCCCATCTTGGTGCCGGGGCGCAGCGACTGGGCGTGCGGGCTAAGCGACATGCTCTCCTGGCCGCCCGCGACGACGATCGTCGCGTCGCCGGTGGCGATCGCCTGATAAGCGAGCGCGACGGCGCGCAGGCCCGAACCGCAGACCTGCTGGACGCCCCAGGCGGGGACTTCCTTGGGAACGCCCGCCGCCATCGAGGCCTGGCGGGCGGGGTTCTGGCCCTGCGCCGCGGTGAGCACCTGGCCGAGAATGACTTCGCTGACTTCCTCGCCCTTCACGCCGGCTTGTTCGAGCGCGGCCTCGATCGCGACGCGGCCGAGCTCGTGCGCCGGCGTATTGCCGAAGGCGCCGAGGAAGCTGCCGACCGGGGTGCGCTTGGCGGCGGTGATGACGATATCGGTCATGAAGGACTCCTGCGGCGAGTGTCTTGGGATCGTTGCCGGCTATCTAGTGGGGGCAAGGGCGGTTAGCCAGTCCGCAAGCGGTTGCCACAATGCCGCGCGCGCGCGGCCGCCGACGATCATCCCGACATGGCCCATCGCCAGTTCGCGGACCTCGCCGAGGCGCGCGGCGCTGGCGGCGGGGACGATGCGGTCGGTGGTCGAGACGAAGGAGAGTGCGGGAACGTCGAGCGTCGCCGGATCGATCTTGCGCCCATCGACCTGCCAGCGGGCATTGCCGGGCAGGTCGGCGACGAAGAAATCGTCGAACAACTGGCGGCCTGCGGCAAAGGTCAGCGGCGCGCCGCCATTGGCCCAATCCTCGAGCCGCACGAACGCGCGCGCCTCGTCGCTGGCGGGATCGAGCCGGGCAAAGCGCTCGAACTTGGCAACGGTGCGCTTGGGGTCGAGCTGCCAGAAGCCCGCCTGGAGCACTTCCATCGGCACCAGCCCGAGCTGCTCGCAGGTCGCATGCGCCTCGTCCCACAAGGCCGAGATCGGTTCGAGCGCGTCGCCATAGCCGGCGAAGCGCCACGGCGCGGCAATGGTCACGAGCCCTGCGGTGCGGACCGCAGCGGCGGCGGCAATCGCGATCGTCCCGCCCAGGCAATAGCCTGCCAATATCGGCGGGCGGTCGAGCGTGGCGAGCAGCGGCAGCAGCAATTGCTCGACATGCGCGGTGACGTCCTGCGCGCGGTCCTCCGCGGTCGGCGTGCCCCAATCGACCAGCA
The DNA here is from genome assembly GCF_058782005.1 of Sphingomonas sp. FW306-1B-B10E. Lineage (NCBI taxonomy): Bacteria > Pseudomonadati > Pseudomonadota > Alphaproteobacteria > Sphingomonadales > Sphingomonadaceae > Sphingomonas > Sphingomonas sp. FW306-1B-B10E. The sequence goes on along the minus strand of NZ_JBYSXG010000063.1, from coordinate 7,575 downwards.
AGGGGCGTACGCCTTGCCCGGCGAGCCAGCCGAGTAGCGAATTGTCGTCGGCGAGATCGAGCACCAGCGGTGGGTTGATCAGCGACGGGACGAATACGACCGCTATCCCGCTGCCGCCATAATCGCGCAGCATCGCGCGGCCCGCCTGCGCGACCACGGGCCGAGGCGGCCGCGGCGCTGCCCGCGGCGCCTCCTGATAGGCGCGCAATCCGGCAAGTGCTGCGGCGCGTCGATCGGACGATGCTGCAGTTTCGCTGCGCAGCAGTTCGAGAAACAAGGGCAGGGGCCGGGGGCCTTGTTGCGATGCGGCAAAGGATGTTAGGGTATCATCATTCACGCGCGGGGGTTTCCATGAAGAAAGCTGCTACGGGTACGGGCCCGGTGATCATCAAGAAATACGCCAACCGGCGGCTCTACAACACCGAAACCTCGTCCTATATCACGCTCGATCATCTCGCTGCGATGACGCGCGAAGGCCGCGACTTCAAGGTCGTCGACGCCAAGACCGACGAGGACATCACGCACAACGTCCTGACGCAAATCATCATGGAGGAGGAAGCGCGCGGCACGTCGATGCTGCCGGTCAATTTCCTGCGCCAGCTGATCTCGCTGTACGGCGATTCGATGCAGGCGATGGTGCCGGGCTATCTCGAAGCGTCGATGGACAGCTTCCGGCGCAACCAGGAGCAGTTCAAGTCGGCGGTCGAAGGCGCCTTCGCCAATTCGCCCTTCGCCGAGATCGCCAAGCGCAACATGGCGATGTTCGAGGCGGCGGCGGAAGCGTTCAAGCCGGGCGCCGCAGGCGGGATCGCGCCGGCAGCGCCCGCGCCCTCACCCGCCGCAGAGGGCGGCGACGACGTTTCGGCGCTCAAGGCCGAACTGGCGCGGCTGCAGGACAAGATCGAGAAATTGGGGAAGTAGCACGGCGAAGGCCAGGCTCTCGTCAACACCGTTCGCCCTGAGCTTGTCTAAAGGCGGTCCTTGTTACCTTGCGGTTTAGGAAGAACGGTGCTTCGACAAGCTCAGCACGAACGGAAGTTTTCCGGCTGCGAGTGCGCTCTCGCGGACTAGAGCGTCTTTCGCGCCCCGAACCCGCCCAGCGCCGCCTGGATCTCTTCGGCGCTGATCATCTTCTGCTCGATGACGCAGCGCAGCCCCAGTCCGTCGAAGCCGTGATAGCTCGCGGCGGTGGCGAAGGCGATCGTCGTGTCGGCGCGCGCCTCGGCGCCGCGCACGGCTTTGGCCGGCAGCGGAACCGTCTCGCCGAAGCGGGTGCCCGACGAATCGGCGACGACGCGCGCGGCCTCGTCGACGATCGAGATGCGGGTGCGCGCCCATTCCTTTTCGCCGAACAGCGAGCGGTCGGAGATGATGGCGGGGATGCGCTCTTCCCAGTCGAATTCGACGTAGAAGACGCCGGCCGGGCGGCCTTCGCAGCCGCGCGGGCGGATCCCGGTGACGAACACCAGAACCGCGCGGTGATCGGACCAGGGATTCTGCCAGACTTCGTCGGTGAACCACTGGTCGTGATACGTGCTGCCCATCGCATTGAGGAATTGCGGGGCATTGGCGACATTGGTCTGGCGGACGCGCGCATTGGGGTCCGACGAGATGATGATGCGTCCCGCGGGATCGGCAACGAAGGCATTGAGATAATAAGGCGACGTCTCAGTGAACACCGCGAGGCGCGCCTGTGCGGCGGCGACCTTTTCCGGGGTCGGATCGAGCGTCGCGGCGATGACCTCCGAATCGGACGCCATCAGCCGCAGGTCGACGCTGCGGCCATAGAGGTGCCGCGTGACATTCTGGATCAGCGCCTGGGCGAGTTCGACCAAGCGCGTGCCCTCGATGTCGCCGACCATCTCGTCGGCGATGCCGGCACCCATTGCGAGGCGCTCGCGGACTTCGGAACGGAATTCGAGGCTGGCATGGCGCGCCTGCTGGGCGAGCGCCTTGACCTCCTGTGCGACCACCGAGAAGCCGCGGCCCGCCTCGCCCGAGCGGGCAGCCTCGATCGCGGCGTTGAGCGCGAGGAGATTGGTGCGCGCGGCGATTTCCTCGCTCGTGCTGGCGAAGCTGTCGACTTCGTCGCGAAGGACGGAGAGCAGGGAGCGGATCCGGCGTGGCACGGATCCGATTGCTACCGCCCATTGGTTAACGGAGCGTTGGGTTTTCGCCGCCGCAACGAGAAAAAGATCAGGGCTTCCTGAACTTAAGCGTCATCCGGTCGCTCTCGCCGATCGCGGCATACTTTGCGCGGTCGACATCCTTGAGCGTGTAGGTCGGCGGCAGGGTCCACACGCCATTCGGCCAATCGGCGCTGTCCTTGGGATTGGCATTGACCTCGGACGCGGCGACGAACTTGAAGCCGGCCTGCTCGGCGAGGCGACGGACGGTCGACACCTTGATATAGCCGCTGCTCTTCTCGCGCTCGACGCTCGCGCTCTCGGGCAGGCGATGGTCCTCGATGCCGAGCACGCCGCCGGGCTTGAGCATCGCGAACATCTGCGCGAAGGCCTTGGGCGAGTAATCGCCCTCCTGGTTGCCGATCCGCCAATTATGGACGTTGCGGAAGGTCAGCACCACGTCGGCGCTGCCGTCCGGAACCTTGGGCTTGCCCTCGGTCCAAGGGAAAGCGGCGAGCTTGAGCGGGCCGTAGACCGCGGCGTTCTTCGCCTGCAGCGCCTCGATATTCTTGACCCCGTTGGGCCACGGCACCGCCGCGTAGAGCGTACCCTTGCCGGCGGTGAGCGGCGCGAGGATCTCAGTATACCAGCCGCCGCCGGGCCAGATCTCGACCACGGTGTCGCCGGGCTTGGCCCCGAAGAAGCTCAAGGTCTCGAGCGGATGGCGATATTGGTCGCGGGCGACGTTCGCGGGGGTGCGGGTGGTCGCGGCGACCGCCTCCTGGAGCGCATGCCGCTGGGTCCGCGGCTCGCCCGCGGCGACGCTCGCGACGGCGATGGCGGTGGTGAGAAGGCCGAGCACGGTCAGGGTCTGGCGCATCGCATTTCCTTACCTAGATGGCACCGGCCATGTGGGAGTTTTTCGGAACGATGCAACAACAATTATGGGGCGGCGCGGCGGTTGCGGTGGTGCTCGCGATCGGCAGCGGCTTCGGCGAGCATCGTCGCCGCCGCCGCCGTCATGCCGACCGGGTGGGCTTCGTGCCGTGGACCTTGGTTCAGGTTCTCGCGATGTTGATGGCGGTGGTGCTGGCGAGCATCGCGCTTAATTTGCGTTGAGGCATGGCAAAAGGGGGCTGCGTCGCGAGCGCGTCTGTTCCCCGGCGAAGGCCGGGGCCTAGGTTCGATGAACCCGGCGAGTGGACACGGTTCTTTCGAAGGACATGGCAACTGGGCCCCGGCCTTCGCCGGGGAACAAGTGAACACCGGGGCAAACACTAGTAGAAGTCGGCGAGCACGAGGCTGCGTTCGGTGCCGTCACACAGTTTGAGCCGGACGGTCCGCCCCGGGGCGCCGATCGTCCATTCGATCCTTCCGTCCTTCGCATCCTCCGCCACCGGCACACCGTCGGCCGCGCAGATCCGCTCGCCCGCCTGCCACCCGCCGGCCGCCGCAGGAGAGCCGCGCATGACATGCGCGATGCGGAGCGCGGTGCCGGTGAATTCGACGAGCAGCCCGCTGGTCGAGCGCGGGAAGGGCGCGGCGACCGCCTTGCCGGGCGCAAGGATCATACGCCCGGCGCGCGCATCGAGCAGTATGTGATAGCGCTGCAGCATCGCATTGCCGAGCCGACCCGCGGCGCCCACCGATGCGGAAAAGCCGCCTTCGCCTTCGATCCGGATCTCGGCCTCGCGCGGGGGCATCCCGGCCAGGCCCAACGATGGCACGACCAACGTGTCGGTGACCGAAGGGCCGCCCATCCCCCAGCCCAATGTCGTCGTCATCCGGGCGCCGCGATAGCCGGTGGAGGCCCAGGCCGGGCGGCTCAGGGTTAGCGCGCCGCCATCGCCGGTGTCGACGATAACCGGCTTGAGCAGCTTGCCCGCGACGCTGAGCTCGGTTTGATAGACGCCGCCGGGGACCCTGCGGCGTAGTGGCGCGGTGCTGCCGGGGAACGGCAGCCGCCCGCTCGACAGGATGCGCAGGCGGTGCGCGTCATAATCGATCTCGATCGCGCAGCAGCCGAGGATGTCGGCACCGACCAATATGTCCGCTCCGAAGCGCACTTCGCCCGCCGGATCGGCGATCCCGACGCGGCCGTGCGTGCGGGTCAGCCCGCCGAAGCGGATCGACTCGGCATCGGCCCAGCCGACCTCGACGCCGCCGCCGATCGCGATCGCCCGCTGGCGCCGCGCCGCGACCAGCCCCGCGGTCCTGGCGAAGCGGCTGGTGACGATCGTGTCGCTCAGCCCGGTGTCGAGGATCGCCCAGGCCGGATGCCCGTTGAGCTCGATCGGAAAGCGGACCTGATTATAAACGGTCAGGTCGAAATCGATCCAGCGCGCCTCGGTATCGCGCGCGAGCGTGGTCGCAGCGGTGAGCTGAAGAGCGAGCAGGGCGAGCACCGCCCGGCCTTTACCGCCGAACCGCCCGGCACCGCCAGCCTTGCTTCAGAGGCACGCCTCGAGCATCGCCTGGTCGAAGCCATATTGCTTGGCCTTGTCGAGCGTATAGGGGCGCAGGCCCATCGAACGATACTCGCCGATGATCTTGCCGTCGGCCGACTCGTCGAGATATTCGAACTTGAACAGCTCCTGGGTGACGATCACCGGGCCTTCCATGCCGATCACCTCGGTAACGTTGGTCACCCGGCGCGAACCATCGCGCAGGCGCTTGACCTGGATGATCAGGTCGACCGAGTCGGCGATCTGGCGGCTGATCGCTTCCTTGGGCACCTTGATGTCCGACATCATCACCATGTTCTCCATACGGGCGAGCGCCTCGCGCGGAGAGTTGGAGTGGAGCGTGCACATCGAGCCGTCGTGGCCGGTGTTCATCGCCGAGAGCATGTCGAAGCACTCGCTACCACGAATTTCGCCGAGGATGATGCGATCCGGGCGCATACGCAGCGCGTTCTTCACCAGGTCGCGGATGGTGATCTCGCCCTGGCCTTCGAGGTTGGGCGGGCGCGTTTCGAGCGGCAGCCAGTGCGGCTGCTGCAGGCGGAGTTCGGCGGCGTCCTCGATCGTCAGCACGCGCTCGCCCGGGTCGATCATCTTCGACAGGGCGTTGAGCATCGTCGTCTTGCCTGAGCCGGTGCCGCCCGAGATGACGATGTTGAAGCGGCTGGCGCCGGCGATCTTGAGCGCGGTGGCCATCTTCTGGCTCATCGAGCCGCCATTGGCCATCATGTCGAGCGTGATCGGCTTGGCCGAGAATTTACGAATCGAGATCGCCGTGCCGCGCAAGCTCAGCGGCGGCACGATGACGTTGACGCGGCTGCCGTCCTTGAGGCGGGCGTCGGCGAGCGGCGTGGTCTGGTCGACGCGGCGGCCGACCGAGTTGCAGATGCGCTGGGCGATCTGGAACAGATGCTCTTCGTCGCGAAACTGGATGTTGGCGAGCTCGAGCCGGCCCTTGCGCTCGATATAGGTCTGCTCGGGGCCGTTGACCATGATGTCCGAGATGGCCGGGTCAGACAGCAATTCCTCGAGCGGCCCCAACCCGAGCAACTCGTCGACGAGCACCTTCTCGAGCGCGAACTGCTCGCGGCGATTGAGCGTGAGCTTCAGCTCGGCGAGCACTTCGCCGATGATCGGGCGGAATTCCTCGGCCAGCTCGTCCTTGGTCAGCGTCGCCGCCGCCTCGGGATCGACACGTTCGAGCAGGCGCGGCAGCACCTGTTCCTTGATCCGGTGGATCGAGGCCTCGAAGCCCTCGACGCGCGAATTGCCGGCATCGCCGGATGTCGCCTGGCGATCGGCGAGTCGCTGAAGCGCTTCGCTATTGGCCGCGTTGCCGGCAGAAGGATCGCGCTGCTCCATCGGATCGCCAGCCGCGGCGCCGGGAAGCGGCACGCTGTTCAGCGGCGGAAACTGCTCGCCGCCGGCCGGCAAGGGATCGGAGGGGCGCGGCGCGGGCCCGGGACCTTGCATCGGTCGCGCGACGCCGAAAGCCGGTCGTCCACCGGCTGCACCGCCACCCATTCCGTTGCGTCGTCCGAAAGCGCTCATCGGTTAACCTGTAATCCCCGCGATTGGGCAGGCTTAGCCGCCAAGCCTTTAGAATTGCCTAACCAATCTCCATCCGCGTCGCACTTGTCGCTAATCCGGCGCTGTGGGAGACTTGCGCGAACCCAAGGTAGGTGCCGCATGTGGCTGTCGCTCGCGCTGCTTTCGATTACGCCGGTCCAGGACCGCGAGCCGCTCGACTGGCTGATCGGCACCTGGTGCACCGATCCCGGCGACGGCGAGCAGACCTGCGAGACCTGGACGGGATATGACCGCAGGCAGGAAGCGCACGGTATCAGCGTGACGCATGGCCCGCGCGGCACGACGCGCGACAAGATGACGCTCATCAACGACGCCGGGCGGCTTGTCCTGCATGCCGAGCCGGAAGGGCAGGCGCGCGCCGACTTCTATTGGACGACGCGCGATTATGCGCCGGCGACCTCGATCTCGTCAACGAAAAGCACGATTATCCACAGCGCATCCACTATTGGCGCGAGGGCGCGTTGCTGATCGCGGAGATCTCGCTGATCGACGGCAGCAAGCCGCAGCGCTGGACTTATGAGCGCGTGAAATGACTAGGCCGGATAAAGCGTGATCGCGAACATCGTCGCGGCGGGATGGTTTGTCCGAAACATGACCAGGATCCCGATGTCCCCTTCGTTGCAGACCAGGGTGTCGAGCACGAACTGCGGTTCGGCAGGCTTGCGTTTCCCATCTGCAAGGACAAATCCTCGCTTGAGCAAACGCTGCAGCAGCGCCTCATAGGCGATCGTAATGAGAGCACCTTCAAATCGGACTCTGCAGCCCGCTTTGCCGGGTTCGACGCCGATCCTGAGTTGGCCATCGTCGACCTGCTTCGTCGCCCACAGCCCCTCTTCGTCGGCCGGAGCGAGTGCATAACCCTGCGCTGACATTTCCGCCGCATTGTCGAGGTGAATGCGCTGCCGCAGCACGAGCACGCCGTCGCGCAGCACAGCCTGCTCGACAGCGTCGACGATTGCCGCATCGGGATTTTCCATGCCCATTTCGGCAGGGATACGGCAGTAGCCGGCCAAGTCACGCCGATCCGGTCGCAACTATCTCCGATACGGACGAAACGGCTTCCCCTGGAATCGCGGCTACGCTGATTCCTTAGAAGGTCACTCGGCCTTTTCGGCGAGCACGGTCAGGCCGCGCTCGTTGACTTCGGCGAAGCCGCCTTCGATGCGGATCGTCTCGGGCGCGGTGGCGCCGGTCTTGTAGATTTCGAGATTGCCGTCGCGGATGGTCGACATCAGCGGCGCATGCCCTTCGAGCACGCCGAAGTCTCCCTCGGTGCCGGGGACGACGACCATGTGCACGTCCTCGGAGCGGACGAGACGTTCGGGCGTGACGAGTTCGAAGTGCAGCATTTTCTTTGTCTTCCTAAGCCCCTCCCCTTCAGGGGAGGGGTTGGGGGT
>NZ_JBYSXG010000062.1:0-25169 GCF_058782005.1 Sphingomonas sp. FW306-1B-B10E | reverse complement strand
ACCCCAACCCCTCCCCTGAAGGGGAGGGGCTAATTACACAGCCCTCCGACATCACCGGCCTCGAACACATCGACCACCTCCTCGTCGAAGGCGGCGCGGAGACCGCCGCGGCCTTTCTCCGCGAGGGCCTTGTCGACCGCCTGCTCCTGTATCGTGCGCCGATCCTGATCGGCAGCGGCAAGCCGGCACTCGGCGATATCGGGCTCGCCGATCTCGCCGCCGCGCATGGCCGCTGGCAGCTTACCGACACGCGCATGCTTGGCAGCGACCGGCTCGAAGTCTACGCGCACAGTTGATGTTCACGGGAATCGTCACCGATATCGGCACCATTGCCGCCGCCAGCCGCCAGGGCGACCTGCGCGTCGAGGTTTCCACCAGCTACGATGTCGACACGATCGATCTCGGCGCGTCGATCTCCTGCTCGGGCGTGTGTCTGACCGTGGTCGACAAGGCGCCCGGCCGCGTCGCCTTCGACGTGTCGGCCGAGACCGTCTCGCGCACCGCCGCCGCGATGTGGACCGAGGGCCGCCGGCTCAACCTCGAACGTGCGCTTCGGCTCGGCGACGAGCTCGGCGGGCACATCGTCACCGGCCATGTCGATGGCATCGGCACGGTCGCCGAATGGCGCGAGGAGGGCGGTTCGCACCGGCTGGTCATCGCCGCCGGCAGGGAACTCGCGCCGTACGTCGCCGCCAAGGGCTCGATCACCGTCGACGGCGTGTCGCTCACGGTCAATTCGGTCGAGGACACCGAAGAGGGCGTGAATTTGCACCTCAACATCATTCCCCACACCGCCGCCGTCACTACATTCGGGACATTGCAGCCCGGGCAGGCGGTCAACCTCGAGATCGACGTGCTCGCCCGTTATCTCCAGCGCATGGAATCGCTTCGTGGCAAAGCCTGAACTCGCCCGATTGAAGCACGGTTTCCTCTCGGCTCCCGAGGAGCTGATCGACGAGGCCCGCAACGGCCGCATGTTCATCCTCGTCGACGACGAGGATCGCGAGAATGAAGGTGACCTCGTCATCCCCGCCCAGATGGCGACGCCCGACGCGATCAACTTCATGGCGCGCTTCGGCCGTGGGCTGATCTGCCTCGCGCTCACCAAGGACCGTGTCGACCAGCTCGGGCTCGACCTGATGTCGCGCAACAACGGCACCCGGCACGAAACGGCGTTCACCGTCTCGATCGAGGCGCGCGAGGGCGTCACCACCGGTATCTCGGCGGCGGACCGCGCCCGCACCATCTCGGTCGCGATCGACGCGTCGAAGGGCAGGGACGAGATCGTCACGCCGGGCCACGTCTTCCCGCTGGTCGCGCGCGACGGCGGCGTGCTGGTCCGCACCGGCCATACCGAGGCGGCGGTCGACGTCGCGCGGCTCGCCGGGCTCAATCCTTCGGGCGTGATCTGCGAGATCATGAAGGACGACGGGACGATGGCGCGGATGGACGACCTCGTCTCGTTCGCGCAGTTCCACAATCTCAAGATCGGCACGATCCGCGACCTGATCGCCTATCGCCGCCGTCACGACCATCTCGTCGAGAAGCGCGCCGAGGCGCGGTTCACCAGCGAATGGGGCGGCGAATGGACCGCACTGACCTTCTGGAACAAGGCGACCGAGAGCGAGCAGGTCGCGTTGGTCAAGGGCAAGATCGATCCCTCCAAGCCGACCTTGGTCCGCATGCACGCGCTGTCGCCGTTCAGCGACATCTTCGGCGAGGGCGGCGGGCGCGGCGGACTGCTCCGGCGCTCGATGGAGATCATCGGCGAAGAGGGCGCCGGCGTCGTCGTCGTGATCAACAAGCCGCGCCCGGACCAGTTCAGCGTCGCGCTCCAGGCCAAGGCCGGGACGCTTGAGCCCAAGGACATGGACGAGCTGCGCGATTACGGCGTGGGCGCGACGATCCTCACCGAGCTCGGCGTGCAGGACATGATCCTGCTCACCAACACCCACCACACGCTCATCGGGCTCGACGGCTACGGCCTGTCGATCGTCGGCGAGCGCGCAATCTGTACGGAAAACTGATGGCCCGCCTTCTCATCGTCGAAGCCCGCTTCTACGCCCACCTCAACGACATGCTGCTCGACGGCGCACGCACCGCGCTGCAGGAGGCGGGGCACGATTACGAGATCGTCACCGTGCCCGGCGCGCTCGAGATTCCCGGTGCGATCGCGCTGGCCGACCAGACCGGCGAATATGACGGCTATGTCGCACTGGGCGTGGTGATCCGCGGCGAGACCTATCATTTCGAGATCGTCGCGGGCGAGAGCGCGCGCGGGCTGATGGCTCTCGCGCTCGACGGCGTACCGATCGGCAATGGCATCCTCACCGTCGAGAACGAGGCGCAGGCATTGGCGCGTGCCGATTCCGCGCAGAAGAACAAGGGCGGCGAGGCGGCGCAGGCGGCGCTGGCGATGCTCGCGCTCAAGAGCCGGTTCGGCTGAGCGATGCGCCCGCCGCCCTCCCGCTACAAGGTGGTGGAGCGCGGAAGGCGGCTGGAAGTGATCGACACGCGGACGGGGAAGCCGGCGTCGTCCAATTCTGTCCCCCTCCCGCTTGCGGGAGGGGATGACCGAAGGATGCGAGAGAGCGATCTCTCAGCCCCTCCCCCGACCCCTCCCGCAAGCGGAAGGGGAGCGACAAGGGATAGCGCCGGGCTGGATTCGGACACGTTCGCCACCCGGCGCTGGTTCGACGACAAGGCGCCGCGCACGATCCGGATGAACTTTGCCAATCGCCAGCGCCTGCTCAATTTGCGCTGGGGCGCGGCGATCGCGATCGCCTTGCTGGTGGTGCTGAGCTTCCTGTTCTGGCCGCTCGCGCTCATGCTCGTCCTCGCGCTGGCGTTCGGCCCGAAGCTGCGCGCGCAGCTCCGCGCCGCCAGCACCAGCTGGCTCGACGGGCTGGATCAATAACCGTCATCCCGGCTTTTGCCGGGATGACGGCAGAGTGCTACGCTGCCTGCGCATCCCAGCGCGGATAGTCCGTGTACCCCTCGGCGCCGCCGATATAGAACAGCTCCTCGCGCTGCGGGTTGAGCGGAAGCTTCTCCGCGAGCCGCACCGGCAAATCGGGATTGGCCAGGAACGTCCGGCCATAAGCGATCGCATCGGCCTCGCCCGAGTCGAGCACTGCCTGCGCATCCTCGGCATGATAGTCCGAATTGAGGATCAGCGGTCCCTTGAACACCTTGCGCATCACCGGATGCACCGGCGGCTGGTCGGGGACGCCGCGGGTGCCCGTCGGGCGCGGCTCGCGCATCTCGAGAAAGGCGATGCCGATCTCGTCCAGCCTTGCCGCCGCAGCCTCGAACAGCGGATGCGGATTGCTGTCATTGACGCCCTGCACCTCGCCGTTTGGCGAGAGCCGCACGCCGGTGCGGTCACCGCCGATCGTGTCGACCACGCGGCGCGTCACCTGGTCGAGCAGGCGGATGCGGTTCTCGATCGAGCCGCCATATTCGTCGTCGCGGAAGTTCGCATTGTCGCGCAGGAAGGCGTCGATCAGATAGCCGTTGGCGGCGTGGACCTGCACCCCGTCGAAGCCGGCGCGGATCGCGTTCTTCGCGGCATTCTCGTAATCGTCGAGGAGGCCCGGGATTTCGTCGGTGCGCAGCGGCCGCGCCTGTTCATACGGCTTCTTGGTCACGCCGCTATCCTCGCCCACATAGGTGCGGACGTGTCCCGGCGCCGTGTTCGCCGAGGCCGACACCGGAGTCTCGCCGCCGAGGAAATCGGGATGGACCAGCCGGCCCATATGCCAGAGCTGCGCGACGATCCGTCCGCCGGCTTCGTGCACCGCGGCGACCACCGGCTTCCACGCCTCGGTCTGCTCGTCGGTCCACAGCCCGGGCGCATAGGCCCAGCCGAGCCCCTGCCGGCTGATCCCCGTCGCCTCCGAGATGATCAGCCCGGCGCCGGCGCGCTGCGCATAATAGTCCGCCATGATCGGCGTCGGCACGTGCGCGCGGGTGGCACGGCCGCGGGTCAGCGGCGCCATCAGGATGCGGTTGGGAGCGGCGATCGCGCCCAGCTGGATCGGATCGAACAGACTCGGCATTTGGGAAGAAACCCTTTCTTGTGGTCGCAGCCAGATAGGGCGTTACAGGGCGTCATGCAGGACGCGACCGCCTCAAGGAAAACTTTTCGGCCCACAAGCCATGCCGGGATGGCACTGGTCGCGTTGGTGGTCGCCAATGTCGCGCTCGCCTCCGGCGCCTTGTTCGTGCGGCTCACCGATGTCGGACCGGTCGCGGCGGGATTCTGGCGGCTCGGCCTCGCGACTCCCTTGCTGTTCGCCGCCGCGGCGGCGATGGGCGACCGGCCGGTCCAGGCATCGCGCGGGCTGTGGGGCGTGCTGGCGATTGCCGGCGTGGCCTTCGCCGCCGACCTCGCCTGCTGGCATCTCGGCATCGTCCGCACCACCTTGGCCAATGCGACCTTGCTGGGCAATTCGGCCACCTTGCTGTTCCCGATCTACGGCTTCATCGCCGCGCGGATGTGGCCGTCGCGACTGCAGGCGCTGGCGCTGCTGCTCGCGACGATCGGCGGGGCATTGCTGCTCGGGCGCTCGGCGAGCGTCTCGTCGGAGCATCTCGCCGGCGACCTGTTCTGCCTGCTCGCCGGCTTGCTCTACGCGATCTATTTCGTGCTGATGGCGCGCGCCCGCGAGCGGCTCGCGCCGCTGCCCGCGCTGGCTTTGTCCTCCCTGGCGACCGTGCCGGTGCTGCTGGTCCTCGCGCTCGCGCTCGGCGAGCAGGTGATGCCGGGCAATTGGTGGCCGCTGATCGCGCTCGCATTGGTTAGCCAGCTGATCGGGCAGGGCTGCATGATCTACGCGCTCGGCCACCTCACCCCGCTGGTGATCGGCATCGCCTTGCTGATCCAGCCGGTGGTCGGCGCCGCGTTCGGCTGGGTGCTGTTCGACGAGCGCCTTGCCGCCGCGGACCTCTTCGGTGCGGTGCTGGTCGCGACGGCGTTGGTGCTGGTTCGGCAGAGCGGCAGCGGCGAACGTTCGCGCGCGCTTGCGCCGGGCGCGGAGGAGCCTAAATCCAGCTGATGGACTTTGCAGACGCAACGCTCGACGAATTGCGCGACGCGCTCGCGCCGGTGATCGCCGCCAATGCGGCGTTCGACGGGTGGAACCAGGCCGCGCTCGATGCCGCGGCCGGCACCCTCGGCGTCGATCGCGACGTCGCCCGGCTCGCTTTTTCCGCCGGCCCGGTGGCGATGATCGATGCCTGGTTCGCGCAGGTGGATCGGGAGATGGCGGCGCGCTTCACTCCCGAGGCGCTCGCCGCGATGAAGATCCGCGCGCGGATCACCGCATTGGTCGAGGCACGGCTCGCCATCGTCGACCCCAATCGCGAGGCGCTGCGCCGCGCCGCCGCGATCCTCGCCATGCCGCAGAATGTCGCGCGCGCGGCCAGGCTCGGCTGGCGCTCGGCCGATGTGATGTGGCGGCTCGCGGGCGACACCGCGACCGACTACAACCATTATACCAAGCGAACGCTGCTCGGCGGGATCTACGCCGCGACGATCGCGGTCTTCCTCCAGGACGACAGCGAAGGCCATGCGGACACCCGCGCCTTCCTCGCCCGGCGGATCGAGGACATCATGAAGTTCGAAAAGGCCAAGGCCGGCTTCCTCGCGCGCACCACGCACCGCCCCAGCCTGTCGCGCTTCATCGGGCGGCTGCGCTACCCGGTCGTCTGAGCCTTCCGGCACATCCCCTACTAGCGCTCGCCAGATGTAATTGATAATGACTCGCAGCATGAACATCGCCGCTGCGATTCCCCAGCCCGTCCGGCTGGCCCAACTGCCTCGCCTGAAGCCCGCAACGGTCTCGACGGTGGACTGGCATGCCCTGACCGAACCCGAGAGCCGGCGCCTGCGCGAGCTCGGGCTCGACGAAGGCGTCGAGGTCGAGATGCTCCATCGCTCGGCTTTCCTCGGCGGCGGTCCGATCGCCTGCCGGATCGGCCGGATGACGGTGGCGCTGCGCCGCCACGTCGCCGCCGCGATCCACGTGTTGCCGACAGCATCATGAACCAGGCCCCGCTGGTTGCGCTGGTCGGCAATCCCAATGCCGGCAAGAGCGCGCTGTTCAATGCGCTCACCGGCGCGCGGCAGAAGGTCGGCAATTATCCCGGCGTCACCGTCGAGCGCCACGCCGGACGCATGGCGTTGCCCGACGGCCGACCGATCGAACTGCTCGATCTGCCCGGCGCCTACAGCCTCGATCCGTCCTCGCCCGACGAGCAGGTCACCCGCGACGTGCTGGTCGGTCGCCAGCAGGGCGAGCGCCTGCCCGACGCGATCATCACCGTGGTCGATGCGTCGAACCTCGACAATCACCTGCGCTTCACGCTCCAGCTGATCGCGCTCGGGCTGCCGATCGTCGTCGCGCTCAACATGGTCGATCTCGCCGAGCGCGACGGGCTGGTGCTCGACGCCGCGGCGCTCGAGCGTGAGCTCGGCGTGCCGGTGGTTTCCACCGTCGCCGTGCGCAAGCGCGGGCTCGATGCGCTCAAGGACCGGCTCGGCGAAGTCGTGCGGACGGTGCACGCGGTGCGCCCGGGCGCCGGCGTGCAGCACGACATCGTCGTCCTCCAGCGCCGCGCGCGTCAGATCGCCACCGCGGTCACTGTCTCGGAAACCGCCGCGCGCCGCTGGACCCACCGTTTCGACGCGGTTGCGTTGCACCCGGTCGCCGGTCCGATCCTGCTGCTCGCCTTGATGTTCGTGATGTTCCAGTCGGTGTTCGCCTGGGCCGAGGCGCCGATGGATGCGATCAAGGGCGGCATGGCCTGGCTGTCCGCTGGGGTGGCCGGTGCGCTGCCCGCGGGCTTCCTGCGCGATTTCCTCGTCCAGGGGCTGATCGCCGGCGTCGGCGCGGTGGTGGTGTTCCTGCCGCAGATCCTCATCCTGTTCGCCTTCATCCTCGTGCTCGAGGCGACCGGCTACATGGTCCGCGCCGCGATGCTCATGGACCGCGTGATGGCCAGCGTCGGCCTGTCGGGCCGCGCGTTCATCCCTTTGCTGTCCAGCTTCGCCTGCGCCGTCCCCGGCATCATGGCGACGCGCACGATCGCCGACGAGAAGGACCGGCTCACCACGATCCTCATCGCGCCGCTGATGACCTGTTCGGCGCGGCTGCCGGTCTACACGATCATCATCGGCGCGCTGATCCCCGAACGCGCGCTTTTGCCCGGCATCGGCCTGCAGGGCTTCGTGCTGTTCGCCTTGTATTTGCTCGGCATCATTGGCGCCTTCTGCGCGGCGCTGGTGCTCCGCCGCACCGTCACCAAGGGCGCGACCTCGGGCTTCATGATGGAGATGCCCAAATACCAGATGCCGCGGATCCGCGACGTCGCATTGGGGCTCTGGCAGCGCGCCGAGATATTCCTAAAGCGTGCGGGCACCACGATCGCGGCCACCGTCGCGATTCTCTGGCTGCTGGCGACCTTCCCCCAGGCGCCGCAGGGCGTGAAGCAGAGCGAATATTCGATCGCCGGGCGCATCGCGAGCGGGATCGAGGTCGTTGTGCGGCCGATCGGGTTCAACCACGATATCGCGCTCGCCTTGCTCCCGGCGATGGCGGCGCGCGAGGCGGCGGTGGCGGCGATCGGCACGGTCTATGCGGTCGACAATCCCGAGGACGCGCAGGGCGAAGCGACGATCACCGACAATCTGCGTGCCCGCTGGACGCTGCCGACCGCGCTCGCCTTCCTGATGTGGTTCGTCTTCGCGCCGCAGTGCATCTCGACGATCGCAGTGACGCGGCGCGAGACCAATGGCTGGAAATGGCCCGCCTTCATGATCGGCTATCTGTTTCTGCTGGCCTATGTCGCGGCGGGAATCACCTACTGGAGTGCGGTGGCGCTGGGGCTTTAGCCGCGCGCTTGCAATGTAGGATTTCGCCTGCTCGGCTGGAGCGATGCGGAACGCGCTATGCCTTGGCCTGTCGACTGGGAAACGCGCTCCCCCATACGCAATAAAGTTGCGAGATGAATCGCACTTCGGTCAATCTAGTCAATTTAGCGCGGTTGGTCGCGCTTCGACTCGTCGAGCAGCCGAGCCACTTTCGCCGTCTCGGCTGCGTCCGCCTGCTTCTCCGTCTTGGTCCGCCCGAAGCGCACGCGGTTCTCCTCCGCGCGGGCAGACTTATCCACGCGAGCTTTCGCCTTGCGCGCCTTGTTCAGGTTGATGATCTCGGCCATATTGTTCGGGATTTTCCTACAGAATTGAAAGCGGAGTTTCCATGGCCGGCAGCGTCAACAAGGTCATCCTGGTCGGCAATCTCGGCCGCGATCCCGAGTCGCGGTCGTTCCAGAACGGCGGCAAGGTCGTCGAGCTGCGCATCGCCACGTCCGAGAGCTGGAAGGACCGTAATTCGGGCGAGCGCAAGGAAAAGACCGAGTGGCACACCGTCAAGGTGTTCAACGAAGGTCTCGCCAACGTCGCCGAGCGCTATCTGCGCAAGGGCAGCAAGGTCTATATCGAAGGCGCGCTCACCACGCGCAAGTGGCAGGACCAGCAGGGTAACGATCGCTATTCGACCGAAGTGACGCTCCAGGGCTTCAATTCGGTGCTGACCATGCTCGATGGCGCGCCCGGCCAGGGCGGCGGCGCGGGTCGCAGCAGCGGCGGCGGCGACGATTGGGGCGCCGGCAGCGACGAATTCTCCGGCCAGTCGTCGAACCGCGGCGGCGGCGGCAATTTCAACGGCGGCGGCCAGAAGAGCGGCGGCGGCAATTTCGGCGGCGGCTTCCCCGACGATCTCGACGACGACGTGCCGTTCTGAGCAACTTGGGCGACGGCGCGTCGTTGAGCCTGGAAAGGGGATGAGGATGCGCCATCTTTTGCTGACTGCCGTGTTGCTCACCAGCGCCTGCGGGCACGGGGTCGACACCGAGACGACGAGCGATCCGACCGGGCAGAACGTCGCCGAGGCCGCGGCCAAGGGCACGCCGGCGGCGATCGCCGCGGCGGTCGATTGCTCGAACAAGCCCGATTTCGTGCCGGTCTATGACGGCGGGCAGATCACCACGTGCGTGTCGAGCCCCGACGGGACGCCGCGGCACGTCAGCGGGACGATCGTCTATTGGGTCAAGGAAGCGCCGGACAAGGTGCTCGGCTGGTCGCGCGAACAGGCCAACGCCTCCGGACTCGGCCAGCAGCTTTTGACGCCGACGCAATATTCGGCCGGCGAGGCGAACAAGCGCAGCGTCCAGATCCTGGTCGAGCCGATGAACGGGGGCACCCGCGCCACGGTCAACTGGGGCAGCGGCGTCTAGCCGCAGGTGCTCCTGCGAAAGCAGGAGCCCAGAGCCACGGGCGACGGGCTTGCAATGTAGGATTTCGCCTGCTTGGCATTACTAGCGGGTCACCACCCCGCCGCTCTTTGAAATAGGGACGCGACCGCTCGCAAAACCTGCGGATAGTGTGACCTTCCAGATCCAAGCCGGCATGGGTCGATGGGCGCTACCCCTCCACGATCTCCGCCACGCCGAACTTGCCGGCCTGATAATCGGCGAAGGCCTGGCGGATCTGCTCGACGCTGTTCATCACGAACGGGCCGTGCGCGACGATCGGCTCGGGGATCGGATCGGCATGGCCGAACAGGAACAATGCCGGTGCGTCGGCGGTGATCGTCACACTGTCGCCGGCGCCGAGCTGGGCGAGGTGGAATTGCGGCACTTGGCGCCCCGCGACCTGGATCGCGCCGCGCGCCGCATAGAGGAACACGTCGCGGCCGTTCGGCGCGTCGAGGGTCACGCTCGCTTCGGGCTGCATCTCCACCCAGCTGAGGAAGGCGCCCGTCAGCGATTCGATCGGCCCGCTGCTGTCCTGCCAGTCGCCCGCGATCAGGTGCACCGTCGCGCCTCCGGCCTGGATCGCCGAAATACCCTCGGCCTGCAGCCCGACATAGCGCGGCGCAGTCATCTTGAGCCGCGCGGGCAGGTTGAGCCAGAGCTGGAGAATTTCGAGTCGCCCGCCATCGCGCTTGAATCCGGCGGGCGAGACTTCGGCATGGACGATCCCGCGTCCCGCGGTCATCCACTGGACGCCGCCCGCCCGGATCACGCTCTCATGCCCTGCCGAATCGGTGTGCGCGAGCTCGCCTTCGAGGATGAAGGTCACCGTCTCGAAGCCGCGATGCGGATGCGGGCCGAAGGGCAGCCCGCGATTGTTCGGCGGATAGGTCTGCGGACCGTGGTGGTTGAGGAACAGGAACGCGCCGACATTGTCGACGCCCGGGCCGGGCAACGGCCGCCTTGTCACGAGGTCGCCGATATCGTCGCGATAGGCGGGGTGCACCGAGAGGATCGTGCGTTCGGTCATCGGTCCTTCCGCAGCAGGAACACCGCATGCTCGGCGAAGACGTTGGCGAAGGCCGAGCCGGTCCGCTGGTCGCCCGAAAGGAACCAGCTGTCCTCGAGAACGATCCCGCGCGCCTTCACCAAGGCGCGAAAATCGTCGACGGTGACATGATGGATGTTAGGCGTGGCGTACCAGGCGACCGGCAGCAGCCGCGTCACCGGCATCCGTCCGCCGAACAAGAGAGACGCGCGCACCCGCCAATGCGCGAAATTGGGGAAGGACACGAATGCCCGCCGTCCGATCCGCAGCAACTGGTCGAGCACCCAATCGGGGCGCCGCGTCGTCTGCAGCGTCTGGCTGAGAATGGCATAGTCGAAGCTGTTGTCGGGATAATCGGCGAGGTCGCTGTCGGCGTCGCCTTGGACCACCGACAGCCCGCGCGCCATTGCTGCCGAAACGTCGGTCGGATCGAGCTCGAGCCCGCGCGCGTCGCAGCCGCGCTGGTCGCGCAGCGCCGCCATCAGCGCGCCGTCGCCGCAGCCGACATCGAGCACGCGCGTCACCGGCTGGACGTTGGCGGCGATGATCGCGAGGTCGGGGCGCAGGCTCATCGCGTGTAGATGTCCGGAACGTCGCGCACCATCAACCGGTCGGGATGCGGATAGGCCTTCCAGCCGAGCCCGGCGTAGAGCGGCTGCATGTCGCGGGTGAACAAGGCCCAGCGGCGCAGCCCCTGCAGCTCGGGATGCGCATCGAGCGCCTCGAGCATCGCCCGGGCGATTCCCTGACCGCGATGGCTCTCGAGCACGAACACGTCGGCAAGATAGGCGAAGGTCGCGCGATCGGTGATCAGCCGCGCAAAGCCGATCTGGGCCTCGCCGTCGAACGCACCGACGCACAGGCTGTTGGCCAGCGACCTGGCGACGGTTTCGCGCGGGATGCCCGCCGCCCAATAGGACCGCGTGAGATAGCCGTGGATCACGTCGAGCTGCTGGTCCTCGGCGGCAAAGGACAGACGATAGTCCATCAGGCCTCCCCCGCGCTGAGAAATCCGGTGATCAGCCGGTCGAGCTCGGGGCTTTCGAGCAGGAAGGCATCGTGCCCGAACGGCGATTTCAGCTCGACGAAGCTCACCGGCGCGCCTGCGGCGTTGAGCGCATGGACGATTCCGCGCGATTCGCTGGTCGGGTAGAGCCAGTCGGTGTCGAAGCTGACCAGGCAGAAGCGCGTGTCGCCGCGCTTGAAGGCGTTGGCGAGCACGCCCTCATGCTCCTCGGCGAGGTCGAAATAATCGAGCGCGCGGGTGATGTAGAGGTACGAATTGGCGTCGAACCGGTCGACGAAGCTCAGCCCCTGGTGGCGCAGGTAGCTTTCGACCTGGAAATCGGCATCGAACCCGAAGGTCTTGGCGTCGCGCGACTGCAGCTTGCGTCCGAACTTGGCGGTGAGCCCGGCCTCGGAGAGATAGGTGATGTGCGCCGCCATCCGCGCCACTGCCAGCCCCGAGGAGGGGGGATCGTTGTCGGCATAATAGTCGCCGCCGCGCCAGCGATGATCGGCCATGATCGCCTGGCGGCCGACTTCGTGGAAGGCGATGTTCTGCGCCGAATGCCGCGCCGCGCTGGCGATCACCACCGCCGCGGCGACCCGCTCGGGAAAGGTCGCCGCCCAGCTCAGCGCCTGCATGCCGCCCATCGATCCGCCGACCACCGCGAACAACCGCTCGATCCCGAGATGGTCGAGCAGCATCGCCTGCGCACGGACCATGTCGCGGATCGTGATCACCGGGAAGGTCATCGCCCAGGGCTTGCCGGTGGCGGGATTGATGCTCGCCGGACCCGACGAGCCGAGGCAGGAGCCAAGGACATTGGCGCAGATCACGAAATAGCGGTCGGTGTCGATCGGCTTGCCCGGCCCGACCATCCGCGCCCACCAGCCCGGCTTCCCGGTCACCGGATGCTCGGAGGCGACATGATGGTCGCCGGTCAGCGCGTGGCAGACGAGGATCGCATTGCCGGCGTCGGGCGCGAGATTGCCATAGGTCTCATAAGCGATGTCCACCGGCGAAAGCAGACCGCCGCCGTCGAGCCGCAGCGGCCCGGGCAGCGTCGCCGTGCGGCTCAGGCCAAAGCGCGGATCGTCGGACATGGCGACCGGTTAGGGGGTGTCGGGCGGGGTGGCAACACGCTCCGCATCGCACCGTCCCTGCCGGGCCACATCAGGGGTGGCGGGATGACGCCCGCGCGAGCGCGACGGCCTGGAGGATATTGTCGACGACGAAGTCCGGCGCCTCGTGCGGGAGTCCGTGGCCGGCGGTAGCCGCGATATTCTGCTTGGCGTTCGATGACAGCGACAGGAACTGCTTCTGCATCCGTTGGGTCGCCGCCTCGAGCTTGATCGCCATCGGCTCCGAAAGGCCGGGCACCATGCGGAAGCGCGGGCTGTGGGTCGCGACGATCACCGGCTTCGCGCCGAGCGTAGTCAGTTGGTGCGCCTGCGCCGCACTTGCCGCGAAATCGAGCTTCTCTTCGTTCTTGGTCGGATCGGTGATCATCGCGGTCAGGAAGGCGCGCGCTTCGGTGATGGCCTTTTCCTCACCCGCGGCCGCGGGCGGCAGCAGCGAGAGCCAGGTCGCCATCTGGTTGGGATGCGTCGTCGAGATCAGCACCAGCCCGGCGGTGTCGCTCGGGTAGCGCGCAGCGAAGACCTGGGCGTGGAGCCCGCCGATCGAATGGGCGGCGAGCAGATAGGGTCCGGGCACGCCTGCCTTTTGCAAGGCCGTATGGAGATCGGCGGCGGCATCCGCGCTGGTCCGCGGAGCGGTGGGGGCGGGATCGCTGCCACCGAGCCCGGCGCGGTCGTAGAGACAGATTCGCGTTACCGGCGCGATCTTCGCGGCGATGCCCCGCCAGCCCGGATCTTCGACCGGCGCGGTCCCCATCCCGGCGTCGACCACGACCGTCGGAGCGCCGGTTCCGGTGCAGGCGAGGCGGATCGAACGGCCGCCGACGTCGAAACGGCCGTCTACCGGCGCGGTATCGCCGGCGGGGGCAGCCATAGCCATCAGGGTCGCGAAAGCAGGAACGAGCCAGTCGAGCATCAACACCTCCCGGACAACGCGACTGATCTACGCACCTTCTCGATGGCCCGACAAGCAGGTTGACCTCTTCTGCTCACCCCGGCGGAGGCCGGGGGCCAGTTGCAAGCGGGCGAAAAGGTGCCACTGCATCGAACCTGGGCCCCGGCCTTTGCCGGGGTGGTAGTGCGAGGACGCGCTATGCCGCCTTCGCCACCCGATTGCCCCCAATCGCTTGCGCTGCGACCCGGCCCGTCTGGGCACCGCCGTTCATGTAGCCCGGATATGCCTCGGAAAGATGCTCGCCGGCGAAGAAGATCCGCCCGGCCGAAGGCACGTGGCGCTCGGCCGCCACCTCCGATTCGACGCAGAGCAGCCGCGCGAAGCGGGTGATCTGGCCCGGGCGGTAATTGACATAGGCCCCGAGCGTCAGCGCCTGCGCATGCCAGTTGGTCCGCGCGAACGGGCCGGTGGCGGCGGCGTCGAGCCCTGGGATTGCGGGCGTGGCACTGCCGGCATAGCGGGCAAACAAGACCGAGGGCGCCTCGGCCTCGGCGCGCGTGACTTCGTCGCCGCCGAGGAACCAGGTCCATACCGGCGCGACGCCGGCGGCGCGGTGGACGCTGCCGTCCCAGCCGAGCGCCCAGCCGGCCTGTGCGCTGGTCTGCCACAGCTCGCCGCCGATCCCCATCGACGTGCGCCAGGGCGTGCTGCCGGTGGCGGCCTGGACCTTCTCGTTATGCCCCAGCGCCATCTCGGCGATGAAGGCGCGCCACACGGGCGGCAGCGGCACGCGCCAGTCGATCTGACGCAACAATGGCGCGGGGACCGCGACGATCACGGTCTCCGCCGTCGCGATCGCGCCGTCGAGAAAGGTCAGCCGCACCCCGGAACCGGCGGTTTCGATCCGCGTGAGCCGCTTCCCCGTGGTGATGCGATCGGCGTACCGCGCAGTCATCGCGTCGATCAGCGCGCTGCTGCCGCCCTGGATCACGTAGCGCTCGTCCGATTCGCCGAGCACTTCGATACGTTCGCCATTCACGGTCGGCAGGTTGAAGACGAGCTCGACTGCCGAGGCGTGCGCCGGCTCGACGCCATATTCGGTGCGGCTGGTCGCCTCGAGCAGTTCGCGGATCCAGGGCTTGCCGATCAGGGCGCGATGCTTGTCGAGATAATCCTGGATCGACATCCGGTCGATCTCCGCGGCTACCGGCACGAAGTGCTTTTCGAGCCGTGCCGAATCCCGGTCGATCTGCGCTGCGATCGGGCGCAGCGCTTCGGCGAGCTCGGCCTCGCCGAGCAGCCGGCCGTCGCCGAGGATCAGGGTGCGGTGCGGCTCGACCTTGCGGTCGATCAGCTTGATCCCGAATGCGTTGCACAGCGCCTGCATGTCGTCATGGTCGGTATTGACCAATTGGCCGCCGACCTCGAACCACGGCGCGTTCGCCGGCCGATGCGTGAACATCCGCCCGCCGGTGCGCGCGCGGCCCTCATAGGCATGCGCGTCGATTCCCGCCTCGCGCAGGTGGTGGAGCGCGCTCAGCCCGGCGATGCCGCCGCCGATGATCGCGACGCGGCCGCCGGCAAAGGCGTGGGCGGGGCGGGGCAAGGCCGAGGCGAGCCCCACCCCGGCGATGCCTTTGAGCAAGGCGCGGCGGGTGGCGCCAAGGGTGCCCGACACCGGCGGCGCCTCGCCCGCGTCCGCTAGGTTCGCCGCGCGCGCCGTCGATAGCGCCCGCCATACCATGCTGCTTCCCCGCATCGCCCCCTCCTGCTCGCCACGCCGAGCTTGCCATTGCGGGGGCATTCCGCCAAGCCGCGCGGCCATGGATGCACCCGTTCCCAATCGCTGGGTCATGGAGATCGCCCCCTATGTGCCGGGGCGCTCGACCACCGATTCCGGCTCGAAGGCCGTCAAGCTCTCCTCCAACGAGAACCCGTTCGGCACCCCCGAAGTGGCGCGCGCCGCCTTTGCCGCCGCCGCGTCGCAGCTCGAGCGCTATCCCGATGCCAGCGCCGCCGAATTGCGCGAGGCGATCGGCGCGCATTACGATCTCGATCCGGCGCGGATCATCTACGGCACCGGCTCGGACGAAGTGCTCCACCTCGCCGCCGGCGCTTATGCCGGGGTCGGAGACGAAGTCATTTATGTCCGCTACGGCTTCGCGGTGTACGACATCGCCGCGCGGCGCGTCGGCGCGACGCCAGTGATCGCGTCCGACAAGGACTATGCGACCGACGTCGATGCGATCCTGGCCTGCGTGACCGAGCGGACCAAGCTCGTCTTCGTCGCCAATCCGAATAATCCCACGGGCACCTACACATCGCGCGCCGAAATCGCCCGGCTGCACGCAGGCCTGCCGCCGCACGTGCTGCTGGTGCTCGACCAGGCCTATACCGAATATCTCGATCCCGAGGACGATGACGGCGGGCTCGATCTTGCCCGGACCACCGACAATGTCTTGGTCACGCGGACCTTCTCGAAAATCTTCGGGCTGGCGTCGGAGCGGGTCGGCTGGGGCTATGGCGCGCCGGCGATGATCGACGCGATGCACCGCATCCGCGCGCCGTTCAACTTCAGCACCGCGGCACAGAAGGCGGCGGTCGCTGCCTTGGGCGATCACGCGTTCGTCGAGCGGAGCTACACGCACAACCGCCACTGGCGCGGCTGGTTCGCCGGCCAGATCGAGGCGATGGGCAATAAGGGCCTGCGCGCGGTCCCGTCCAAGGCCAATTTCCAGCTCGTGCTGTTCGAAGGCGAGGTCACCGCTGAGGCGGCGTACAAGGCGCTGATGGAGCGCGGCTATATCGTCCGCTGGCTGCCCGGACAGGGGCTGCCGCACGGGCTGCGCATCACGATCGGCACCGAGGACGAGATCCAGGGCGTCGCCGCGGCGATCCGCGAGATCGTGGAGGGCTGATGCTGCCCTTCGCGCGCGTCACGATCCTCGGGCTCGGGCTGATCGGCTCGTCGATCGCGCGCGGGGTGCGCCAGCATATGCCGAGCGTCCGGATCACCGGCTATGACGCCGACCCGGCGGTGCGCGCAACCGCGACGCGGATCGACCTGTGCGACGACGTCGCCGACACCGCCGGCACTGCGGTGATCGATGCCGATCTCGTCATCCTCTGTGTGCCGGTCGGCGCGATGGGCACGGTCGCCGCCGAGATCGCCGGCGACCTCCCCGCCGACGCGATCCTCAGCGATGTCGGCTCGTGCAAGGAAAGCGTGATCGAGGCGGTGCGCGCGTCGCTCCCCATTGCGACCTTCGTTCCCGCGCACCCGGTCGCCGGCACCGAGAATAGCGGCCCCGAGGCGGGCTTCGCCTCGCTGTTCCACCATCGATGGTGCATCGTCACCCCGCCCGCGGGCACCGACGGCCTCGCGATCGAGCGCGTACTCGAATTCTGGCGGCGGCTCGGCGCCGAAGTTGAGACGATGGAGCCCGCGCATCACGATCGCGTGCTCGCGGTGACCAGCCATTTGCCGCATCTGATCGCCTATACGATCGTCGGCACCGCCTCGGACCTCGAGGAAGTCACCGCCTCCGAAGTGATCAAATATTCGGCGGGCGGCTTCCGCGACTTTACGCGTATCGCCGCGTCGGACCCGACGATGTGGCGCGACGTATTCCTCGCCAATCGCGAAGCCGTGCTCGACATGCTCCAGCGCTTCTCGGAGGACCTGACCGCGCTCCAGCGCGCGATCCGCTGGGGCAAGGGCGACGAATTGTTCGACCTGTTCAGCCGCACTCGCGCCGTCCGCCGTTCAATCATCGACCAGGGCCAGGACGATGCCCGCCCGGACTT
Source organism: Sphingomonas sp. FW306-1B-B10E (assembly GCF_058782005.1). Taxonomy (NCBI): domain Bacteria; kingdom Pseudomonadati; phylum Pseudomonadota; class Alphaproteobacteria; order Sphingomonadales; family Sphingomonadaceae; genus Sphingomonas; species Sphingomonas sp. FW306-1B-B10E. Next base: position 7,956 of record NZ_JBYSXG010000062.1, on the reverse strand, counting down.
TGGCCGCAGCCACGACTAGTTCAGCACATTGATCTCGCGGTGGACCCGCGCCTCGATGTCCTCGCGCTTCAATCCCGTCGGGATCGCCTCGCCGAAGCGCAGGGTCACCACCCCCGGCCGCATCGGCCCGTGCTTGGGCCAGACCCGCGCGCTGTCGAGCGCGACCGGCACCAGCGGCAGCCCGACCGCGCGGTAGAGCCCGGCCAGGCCGGCCTGCACCGGCGGCGATTCGCCGATCCCCGATCGCGTGCCCTCGGGGAAGAGCACCACCGAGCGGCCCTGCTCGCCGGCAGCCTTGGCCTCGCGCATCATCTGGCGCAACGCGGTTGCCGATCCGCTGCGGTCGATGATGATGATCCCGTAACGCCGCGCCGCCCAGCCCCAGATCGGGATGCGCGCGAATTCCTGGCGCATCACCACCGTCGGCGCGCCGAGCATGCGGACCAGTTCGAAGGTCTCGTAGAAGCTCTGGTGCTTCGATGCGTACAGCGCCGGCGTGGCGAGCGGCGCGCCTTCGACCCGCGTGCGGATCCCGGCAAAGGTCCGCGCGCACCAGGCGTGGTACCGCGTCCAGGCAACCACCCAGCCGCGGAAGACGCGCTGCCCGAACAGCGCCATCACCGGGGCGAGCAGGACGATCGGCACCGACAGCCCGTAAAAGGCGATCTTGAACGCGAGCGCGCGCATCAGCCGGCACCCACCCACAAGGCGATCCGGCGCACCAGATATTTGTGATATTCGCGGAACAGCACCCGCCAGCCCGGACTGTTGGGGCCGCTACGCACCCCGTCGCCAACGACGTCGGCGTCACCACCCAGCGCGCTCGCCAGCTCCATCCGGGCGCGCGGCATATGCCAATCGGTGGTCACCAGCCGCACCGACTTGAAGCCGTGCTGGCGCACCCATTTGGCGGTCTCGTCGGCGTTCGAGCGGGTGTCGACCGCCTGCCAGCCGAGGTCGATGCAGCATGCCATCCACTTGCGGTCGATCTTGAACTGCACCGCGAGCTCGACCGGGCGGACATCGGGATCGACGCCGCTGACCAGCATCCGCCGCGCGTCGCCGGCGCGCAGCACCGCGAGCCCGCGGTCGATCCGTCCCGGCCCGCCGGTCAGCACGACGATCGCATCGGTCTTGCGCGCGTCGAGCGGCTTGCCGAGCGACAGCAGGAACACCGCGAAGCCCAGCGCCCAGGCGAGCAGCAGCAACAGGCAGATGCGCCAGATCATAGCCGCTGGCCCAAGGTGCGCAGCACCGCGATGCGCGCCGCCAGCGTCGAGAGCAAGGCGAAGCCGATCGGCAGGAGCAATAGCAGGAACCAGTCGCGCTGCTGGAGCGTGACGCCGCCGAGCATCTCCGAGCCGACCGCGCTCAATCGCGCCTGGAGGAACCAGACGAGCGCCATCGCCGCCGCGGTGCCGCCGATCCCGCCGAGCAGCGTGTCGAAGGCGATCCGCCGCTGGAACAGGCGGGCGATCTGGATGTCGGTCGAGCCCAGCATGTGGAGCACATCGATCGTGTCGCGGTGCGTGTCCAGCCCCGCGCGCGCGGCGAGCAGCACCACCGCGGCGGTCGCCCCAGCGATCAGCAGCACCAGGCTCACCGCGAGCCAGCTCATCGAGGCGAGGAAGCTGCGCACCGGCGACAACCATTGCGCGTGCCGATCGACCCGCGCGCCCGGCGCGATCCGCCGCGCCGCTGCCTCGATCGCGGCGACGTCGGCACCGCCCGCCTCGACATCGATCATCGCCGGCATCGGCAGATCGGGATCGAGACCGGCGTCGCCAAGCCAGGGCTTGAGCAATTGCGCGAGATGCGCGCGATCGACTTCGCGGACGCGCGTCACGCCGGGGAGCCTGGCGAGCGCGGCGACCATCGCGGCGGCCTGGCCGTCGCGCACGCTCGCCACCGGCTCGACGATCTGCACGGTCAGCCGCCCCGCCAGTTCGCGGTCGAGCTGCGCGGTCGCGCCGAACATGCCGAGCCCGAGCGCCCCGGCGAGCACCGTCAGGAACAGCATGATCGCCATGATCCAGGTCATCGCGCGCGTCGGCTGGCCGTCGTCGAGCAGCCGGCGCTCGGAGGCATGCGGATGGAGCCCTGCGATCATGATTCGCCCGGCGGGTTGCGCAGCACCCCGGTGGGATCGCTGAGGCGGCCATGCTCGATCCGCATCATCTGCGCATTGGGAATGCGGTGGAGCAAGTGGAAGTCGTGGGTCGCCACCACGACGCTGGTGCCCAGCCGGTTCAGGGATTCGAACAGATAGAGCAGCCGCTCGGCCATTTCGGGATCGACGTTGCCGGTCGGCTCGTCGGCGACGAGCAATTCGGGGCGCGCGATGACGGCCCGAGCGATCGCGATGCGTTGCTGCTCGCCGCCCGACAGCGTCGGCGGCTTGGCGCGCCCGCGCTCGGTGAGCCCGACCCAGGCGAGCATCTCGCGCACCGGCGCCTCGATGTCGCTTTCCGACACGCCGGCGACGCGCAGCGGCAGCGCGATATTGTCATAGGCCGAGAGGTGGGGGACCAATCGGAAGTCCTGGAACACCACGCCGATGCGGCGGCGGAAACCCGGTAGGCGCTGGCGCGGCAGCGCGCCGGCATCCTCGCCGAACAGCCGGATCACGCCGCGCGACGGCCGCTGGGCGAGATAAAGCAACTTGAGCAACGAGGTCTTGCCCGCCCCGGACGGGCCGGTCAGGAAATAAAAGGATCCGCTCTTGAGCGTGAAGCTGACGTCCGAGAGCGTCTCGGAACCCGTGCCATAGCGCAAGCCGACATTTTCGAACTGGACGATATTGGCCATTCGCCGGCGCGGGCCGCTCCTTGCCTGTGGTCGCGCTCGGCATCGCACAGGCGGCTCCGCGGCTCAAGCGATGGCGATGCGGAGACTCTTGTAGGGCTGATTCGTTACAGCTAGAATCACCATACCTGGTCAGTGGGCAACCGGGCGGGTGAGACGCTTAGATGATCCTCGAATGCAGCCAGTGCCGGACGCGGTACCTCGTTCCCGACAGCGCGATCGGAACCGAGGGGCGCACCGTGCGGTGCGCCAGCTGCAAGCACAGCTGGTACCAGGCGCCTGCCGTCCTCGATCGCGCGACGCGCCCGGCGCTCGCCGAAAGCCGCCCCGCGTCGGCGCCAGCCGCACCGGCCGCATTGTCGTTTAAGAAGGCTGCGCCGCCCCCCGCACCGCGCGCCGAGACCGAAGCGGCGCCCGTCGTGGCGCGCCCGGCACCCGCCGCGCCGGCGCCCACGCCGCGCGTCGAAGCGCCTGCGCCGCGGACCTATGAGGATCCGCTCGCCGACGCACCGCCCGAATATGATCCCTTCGCGCCGCAGCCACGCCAGCGCGCGCGCCCGCGCCGCAATCCGGCCAAGCGCTGGACCGCTGCCGCGGTGATCGCGGGCGTGTCGATGCTGCTCGGTACCGGCGCGATCCTTTATTCGGGCGCGCCCGGCATCGCGGCTACCTTCGGGCTAGGCATCGGCGGCGAGGCCGATACCCCGCTGCGATTCACCGACAAGAATGTCGAGCTGCGCACGATGCCCAATGGCAGCGAGGCATTCGTGATCTCGGGCAAGGTGGTTAACCCGACCGGCGATCAGCAGCGCGTGCCCGACATCCGGGTCGAGCTTCGCGACGGTGGCGACCAGGTCGTCTATAGTTGGCGGATCACGCCGGAAAATCGTGCGCTGGGGGCCAAGGCGTCGCTCGACTTCACCGGCGCCAAGCTCGACGTTCCGCCCAACGCCAAGGTCGTCAAGCTCAGCTTCGCGAGCGAAATCGGCGGCTGACCCAGCCGAAGCGCAGGCCGTGCAGCGAAGCGGCCGCGACCATTCCCAGGCCTGAGGCGAAGACCAGCCCGTTGGGGCCTCGCCCGCCATGCACCAGCAGCACGCCGAGCCCGCCGGTGATCAGGAAGAAGGCGATGATGCCGTTGACCCCCGCGACGACCTGGTCGCCGAGCGAGCGCAGCGCGTAGAGAAACACCACCTGCACCCCGTCGAACAGGATGAACGGCGCCCATAGAACCAGCATCGTCGCGGCGAGGCGGTGCACGTCGCCGGTCGCGGGGAAGACCGCGACCGCCGGCAGTGCCAGTACGATCAGCAGCAGGGAGAGCGTCCCCGTCGCCAGTGCCGCCAGCATCGCCGCGATCAGGGTCCGCCGCGCCGCCAGCTCGGGGACGCCTTCGCCCACGGCATTGCCGACGCGCACGCCTGCCGCCGAGCCGAGCCCGAGCGCGACGGCGAAGGTGACGTTGTGGATCGAAAAGACGATCTGGAACGCGTGCGCGGTCGTCGTGCCAAGCCGCGTCGAAAGCGCGATCAGGATCGAAAAGCCGACGAGCTCGAGCCCGGAGGCAATTGCGGGCACCACGCCGAAGCGCGCGAGCCGCCCGGCCCCGGCCCAGGACTCGCGGCCGGCGAGGGCGCTCAGGTCGTGGACGCCGCGCTGCGCTGCGCGCGGGAGGGTCCAGGCCGCACCGACCATGCCGACCGCGCCGAGCGCCGATGCGATCGCCGTCGCCAGCGCCGCACCGGCGGCGCCCAGCGCGGGCACGCCGAACTGCCCGGTCGCGAATATCCAGGCGAGCAGCGCGTTGAGCGGCAGGATCGCCAGGTTGACCGCGGTGACGCGGCGCGGCCGGCTAACGCCCTCGAGGAAGAACGACACCGCGATCATGATCAGCTGAAACGGATAGGCCAGCGCCATCACCTGGACGACTTTCGCCGCGGCCGGCGCGGTGGCGGGCGCGACGCCGAGCCCGATCAGCATCGGCTCGGGCCACAGGAACAACGCGCCGCCGCTGATCAGCCCGAGCAACAGCGCGAGCAGCGCGCCGTGGTGCAGCGCGCGCCCCGTCTCGCGCAGCTCGCCGGCGCCATCGGCGCGCGAGGCGAAGACGAGGATTCCGGTCAGCCAGCCCAGCCCGACGACGATTCCGGGGAAGGTGAGCGACCGGCTCGCTCCGAGCGCCGCGGCCTCGCCAGTGCTCACCAGCCCGACCACTGCCACGTCGGTGACGTGGAGGATCGTCCAATTGAGGCTGGTCAGCACCACCGGCCATGCGAGCGCGAGGATACGGCGCATCTCGGCGGACAAAGCGGGGGAGAGCAACATGCGGGCCGCTGCCTGTAGAGGCATCCGTGATTTTACGAAAGCGTGCGGCGACGGCTTGCATGCCCCGAAACGCTTTGCTAGGGGCCGCGCCTTACCAGACGCCGGGAGCCTCCCGGCGAGTTTCACGTGCGGTCGTGGCGGAACTGGTAGACGCGCAACGTTGAGGTCGTTGTGGCCGAAAGGCCGTGGAAGTTCGAGTCTTCTCGACCGCACCAGAAACCCCGGGCGCCGCAGCGCGGCCCCGATTTTTCTCCAGCCCTGGCACAATTTTGCGACAAGTCGCTTGTAGCGGATCGTGCGACGCGCGCCGGTATTTGCGCGCGCGCCGGTCGAGGGAGTTTCGGTATGGTGAAATGGGGTTGCGCGATCGGCGCGCTGATGGTCGGCGCGCTGCCAATGACGGCTTGGGCGCAGGACCAGGCTCCCAGTGCCCCGGCTCCCGCGCCCGCCACGGGCCAGGCAGCACCGGCGGGCGCCCAGCAGTCTCCGCCGCCCGAAGAGCCCGAGGAGGCTGCCGGCGAAGAAGTCGTGGTGACCGGCACCGTGCGCGGCGCCGTGCCCGGCGACGTCAAGCCTGAGGTTCAGCTCGGGCCGGCGGAAATTCGCGCGTACGGCGCGTCCAACGTCACCGAATTGATGAACGCATTGTCGGCGCAACTCGGCAGCGGCTCGGGCCGCGGCGACGAGCAGCCGGTGATCCTGCTCAGCGGGCGGCGCTCGAGCCTCGCCGAGATCCGCAACCTGCCCACCGAGGCGATCGAGCGGATGGACATCCTGCCCGAAGAAGCAGCGCTTCAGTTCGGCTATGGCGCCAACCAGAAGGTGGTCAATTTCGTCCTGCGCCGTCGCTTCCAGGCGCTGACCACGGTGTTCGAAGGCGCAATGCCGACAGCCGGCGGCAATTCGGGCGAGGGGTTCAACGCCAATCTCCAAAGCATCCGGCGGAGCCAGCGCGTCGAACTCGACGTTAAATACGGCCAGAATTCTGGCCTGCTGGAAAGCGAGCGCGGCGTCACGCGTGCGGCTTCGACGCTGTTCGATACGCTCGGCAACGTCACCGGTATCAACGGCGGCGAAATTGATCCGGCGTTGAGCGCGCTGGCAGGGGGGCCGGTCACGCTGGCGGGGGTCCCCGCAGGCGCGGCGGGCACCGCGCCGACACTCGCCGGATTTGCGGCCAATGCTGGCACCCGCAACGTCTCCGATCTATCGCCCTATCGCACGCTCTCGGGCGGCGGCCGCACGCGCCAGTTTGGCGACAATGTCGCGCCGCTCAACGGCACGCCGCAGAAGAACCTCGCGATCACCGGCACCTATACGCCGGCGATTTCGGACAAGGTCGCCGTCGTCGCGACCGTCGGTTTCACCGACAATCATAGCGATTCGCTGGTCGGGCTGCCCAGTGCGAGCTTGAAGCTGCCCGCGGGCAACCCCTTCTCGCCCTTCGCCAACAATGTGCAGCTCTACCGCTATTACGACAATCTCGGCCCGCTCGCCCGCTCGAGCGACCGCCGGGCGATTAACGCCAATCTGAGCGTCAACGGGACGACCTCGCCCTGGCTGGCGAGCTGGAACTGGTCGCTTCAGGCCGAATATCAGTATAGCGAGAGCAAGTCGGTCACTCAGACCGGGATCGACGCGGCGGCGGCGCAGTCGCGGCTCGATGCCGGCGATCCGATGTTCAATCCGTTCGGTCCGATCGCGTCCTCGCTGGCGGTGCTCAGCCCCGACCAGATCTCCAAGTCGAATTCGAACCGGGCGAATGTCGATTTCGCCACTTATGGCGCGCTGTTCAAGGTCCCGGCGGGCGACGTGCGCGCCAGCATCCGCGTCGCCGGGCGCACCGAGGACCAGCACAGCCTCTCGCTGACCGGCAACCGCTACCAGCCCGGAGACGTCGCGCGAGATACCGGCAGCATCCGCGGCAACGTCACCCTGCCGATCGCCAGCCGGCGCTACGGCGTGCTCGACGCGATCGGCGACCTGTCGGTCACCGGCAATCTCGAAGTCGAGCAGCTCTCCGACTTCGGCCGGCTCACCAGCAGCACCTATGGGCTGAACTGGTCGCCGATCACCCAGGTCCGTGCGAACGTCAGCATGACCAATGACAGCAACGCGCCGAGCGCGAGCCAGCTCGCCGATCCGCTGCTGATCACGCCCAATCGGCGCGTGTTCGATTTCGTCCGCAACGAGAGCGTCGACATCACTGCGATCACCGGCGGCAACCGCGCGCTGGAGGCGGACAGCCGCCGCGTGTTCAATGCGCGCGTCAACATCCGCCCGCTGTCCGACACCAATCTCAACATCAACGCCAGCTACAGCAATTCGCGCATTCGGAACGCGACGTTGAGCTTCCCCGGCGCCAGCGCGGAGATCGAGGCGGCCTTTCCAAACCGCTTCGTCCGCGAAGACGGGCGGCTGATCAGCGTCGACTATCGCCCGATCAATGTTGATCAGCAGGACAATGTCCAGCTGCGCTGGGGAATCGACCTATCTATCCCGATCTCCTCACCCCAGGCCAAGCGGCTACGCGAGCGCCGCACTGCGTTTCAGGCGGCGATGGCCGAATCGCGCCGCACCGGCCAGCCGCTGCCGCCCGAATTCACCGCCCAGCGGGAGCAGTTCCAGCGTCTCGGCCAGCAGCAGAGCCTGTTCGGCGGCAACCAGCGCGGGCAGGGACCGGGGCAACGCCAGGGCCAGGGCCAGGGCCAAGGACAGGGTCCGGAGCAGCGCCCGGCGGGCGGCGAGCAAGGACCGCCTCGTGAAGGGCAGGGCGGCGGCTTCCGCGGCGGTCCGGGCGGCGGCGGTGGGCGCGGCTTCGGTGGG
>NZ_JBYSXG010000061.1:2705-25193 GCF_058782005.1 Sphingomonas sp. FW306-1B-B10E | reverse complement strand
CCCCCGCCCCGTCCCCCTAGATTCAAGCCTGCGGGACCGGGCCCCTCTGGCGGCGGCTTCACCTGAAGCCCCGTGATGTCGGACCGCATCGAGCCAGCTCGGTGCAGGTTTGACGGCGCTCCGTCACCACTCCTCACCGAGAGACCGGCTCGATCGATGCATGTCGATGGAGTGGCATATGACCAATGTAATTCAGCGGCTGATCGCCGCGCACCGCGTCCTCAACTGCGAAATCCGCGCCGAAGTGACGCGCCGGTTCCCCGACACCGCGCGGCTGCGCCAGCTCAAGAAGCAGCGCCTCGCGATCAAGGACCGCCTTTTCCGCCTGATCCCCGACGCGGCCGAGATGCGCCGCGTCGCCCGCACTGCCTGAGGAGTTCGCGCCCGTGGACAATCTTTCCGCCTTCAACCGTAGCGCCGCCGCCTCGGCGCAGGTCCGCTACGACGAGGGCCTGCGCCGGCACATGCTCGGCATCTACCGCAACATGGGCATCGGCCTGGCCATTACCGGCCTGGTTGCGCTCGCGGTCGCCAATACCCCGGCGCTGGTCGCGCTGATCTTCGGCACCCCGCTCAAATGGGTGGCGATGTTCGCGCCGCTTGCCTTCGTGTTCTTCTTCACCTTCCGCATCGAGCGGATGACCACTGCCGGCGCGCGCACCGCCTTCTTCGCCTTCGCCGCGGTGATGGGCGTGTCGATGGCAAGCCTGTTTCTCGTCTTCACCGGCCCCAGCATCGCGAGCGCCTTCTTCACCGCCGCGGCGATGTTTGCCGGGCTAAGCCTGTGGGGCTACACCACCAAGCGCGACCTCACCGGGCTCGGCGCGTTCCTGATGGTCGGCCTGATCGCCGTGATCGGCGCGAGCCTGGTCAACCTGTTCCTCGGCTCGGGCCTGCTCGGCGTCGCGATCTCGGCGATCGGGGTGCTCGTCTTCGCCGGCCTCACTGCCTGGGACACGCAGCGGCTCAAGAGCGAATATATCGTCTATGGCAACAGCCAGGCGGTGGAGAAGCTCGCGATCATGGGCGCGCTGTCGCTCTATCTCAACCTGATCAACATGTTCCAGCTGCTGCTCGGGCTGATGGGCGAGCGCGAATGACCGGCACCTTCGCCTGCCCCGTCGACGGCACCAAATTGGTGCCGATCGAGCGCGCCGGGATCGAGATCGATCATTGTCCGAGCTGCCGCGGCGTCTGGCTCGATCGCGGCGAGCTCGACAAGATCCTCGAGCGCAGTGCCGCGCCGGCGACGCCCCAACCGCAACCGGCGCCAGCCCCCTGGCCCGATCCGCGCCCGCATGATGACGACCGCCACAAGCACGGCGGCCAGTACGGCCACAAGCGCCGCAAGTCGTTCCTAGAGGAACTGTTCGACTAGTCCCCCATCCCCGAACAGTTTTTCGAACCTGCCCGTCGCCGACCCGCTCGGCGGCGGGCCTTTCTTTGCCGCCGTCAGAGCCCGACGCCGCGGCACAATCGGTAGAGTTGCCGCACCTTCGGATGGTCCGCGCCGAACTTCGCCCGAAACTGCGTCTTCGCGCGGCAGGCCGAGACTTGGGCCGCGGTCGGCTGGCGGCGCCCGTGGTGCGCACGGCTATTCCGCAGCAGCGATCGTGTCGTCGAATCCTGCAGGACGAGCCTGCCGTGATCCTCGAGCTGGGTGGTCGGGAGGTCCTGGGCGGCTGCCGGAGCGGCAATCGCCAGCAATGCGACGCCGCAGGATAGGGTTCGCATCTCGGTCTCCCATGGTCGCGAACTGAATAGATCGCGTTGGCCCTCAACGTCCACGGACCTGCCCTTCGGCTCGTCGCGAACGGCGCGGCATTGGGCTTTTCCTTGCGCAGACGCTGCCGCTGTCGTCCGCACGCAATCAAAGGGCGGGCCTTTCATCGCGGGGCAGGGCCCGGGTGACGAAGCGAACAAAGTTCACCTTCCGCCCACCCAAAGCATCCTCCGTTGCCCCGGCCGCGCCCCCGGCCCATCTCGCGCCTTATGGCAACCTTGCTCGATCCTTCCGCGCGTGGTCGCGTCATCCTCGTCGGCGCCGGCCCCGGCGATCCGGGCCTCCTCACCGTCCGCGCGGTCGAGGCGCTGCGCCAGGCCGATGTCCTCGTTCACGACGGGCTTGTCGACCCGCGCGTGCTCGATCTCGCACCGCAGGCGCACCGCATCTCCGTCGCCAAGCAGCGCGCGCGCCACACTTTGTCGCAGGATGCGATCAACGCGCTGATCGTCGCGCATGTGAAGACCGGCGCGATCGTCGTGCGACTGAAGGGCGGCGATCCGTTCATCTTCGGCCGCGGCGGCGAGGAAGTCGAAGCCGTCCGCGCCGCCGGCCTGCCCGTCGAAGTCATCCCCGGCGTCAGCGCTGCGCTCGGCGCCGCCGCCGAGGCGATGCTTCCGCTCACCCATCGCGACTGGTCGAGCGCGGTCAGCTTCGTCGCTGGCCAGTGCAAGGGCCTGTCCGACCAGGACTGGTCGGGCCTAGCCGGCAAGGGCCGCACGCTGGTGATCTATATGGGTGTCGCCAATTGCCCGGCGATCGCCGACAAGTTGATGGCCGACGGCGTCGCCCCCGATATGCCCGTCGCGGTGCTCGAGCGCGCGACGCTCGATGGCCATCGCGCGATCCGCACTTTGCTCGCCGACCTCGGCGATCTGGTGACGCGCGAAAAGGTCAAGAGCCCGGCGATCATCGTCGTCGGCGAAGTCGTCCGCCTGTCGGACGCCGAGGACAAATTGCAGGCTTGGGCTAGGGCCGCGGGGGCGCTGTCGTGAAGCTGCTCACCGGCAACGACCTCGCCACCGGCGACGTGATCTGGTGGACCGGCTCCGGCTGGTCGCGCCACATCGAGGAAGCAGGCGACGTCGCCGACCAGGGCGAGGCGCTGGCCCATGCCGAGGAAGGCGCGCGCCGCGTCAACGGCCCCTATGTCATCGACGCGACCGCAACTCCCGAAGGCCCCCGCCCCGCCCACATCAAGGACCGCATCCGCGCGCTCGGTCCTACGGTGCGGCCGGATTTGACCTTGAAACCAGCCGATCCTGAGGCTGGGAGCTGGGTAATATGAATTTTCCACGCGAAGACGCGAAGGCGCGAAGAAAGGAAGTTTTCTCGCGCAGAGGCGCAGAGAACGCAGAGGTGATTCGCCTGGTTGCGCCAGCGGCCTTTGATCTCCTAGCGAGAAAAATGGGAAGCGCGCTACCGCGCGCCTCTTCTCCGCGTCCTCTGCGCCTCTGCGCGAACCAAAACTTCTTCGCGCCTTCGCGGCTTCGCGTGAACACTCTTCAGGCCAAAAGCTGATGTACAAATACGACCAATACGATCACTCGATCGTCGCCGCCCGCGTCGAGGAATTCCGCGACCAGGTGAACCGCCGCCTCGCCGGGCAGATCACCGAGGACCAGTTCAAGCCGCTGCGGCTGATGAACGGGCTCTATCTCCAGCTGCACGCCTATATGCTGCGCGTGGCGGTGCCCTATGGCACGCTCGACAGCCGCCAGATGCACATGCTGGCGCACATCGCGCGCAAGTACGATCGCGGCTATGGCCATTTCACCACGCGCCAGAACCTTCAGTACAACTGGATCAAGCTCGAAGACGCGCCGGACATCCTCGCCGAGCTCGCGACGGTCGAGATGCATGCGATCCAGACCAGCGGGAACTGCATCCGCAACATCAGCAGCGACCAGTTCGCGGGCGCCGCCGCCGACGAGATCACCGATCCGCGCCCCTGGGCCGAACTGCTCCGCCAGTGGAGCAGCTTCCACCCCGAATTCACTTATCTGCCGCGCAAGTTCAAGATCGCGGTGATCGCCGCCGACGAGGATCGCGCGGCGATGCGCCTGCACGATATCGGCATCCAGATCGTCGAGAAGGACGGTGTCCACGGCGCCAAGGTGTTCGCCGGCGGCGGCATGGGCCGTACCCCGATGGTCGCGCCCGAGATCAAGGAGTTCGTGCCGCTCGAAGACCTGCTGAGCTATCTCGAGGCGTGCCTGCGCGTCTACAATCGCTACGGCCGCCGCGACAATATCTACAAGGCGCGGATCAAGATCCTGATCCACGAGATCGGCGCCGACGAATATCGCCGCCAGGTCGAGGAAGAGTTCGTCGCGGTCAAGGCGCTCGGCATCGATCCGCCCAAGGCGGAGTTCGACCGCATCGCGGCCTACTTCGCGCCGCCCGCCTGGGACACCGGGCTCAGCGACGCGATCGACCGCAGTGATCCTGACTTCGCCGTCTGGCTCGACCAGAATGTCTCGGCGCACAAGGCGCCCGGCTATGCCGTCGTCACGATCAGCCTCAAGCCCGCCGGCGGCATCCCCGGCGACGCCTCGGCCGACCAGATCGACCTGATGGCCGACCTCGCCGAGCGCTTCAGCTTCGACGAGCTCCGCGTCACCCATGCGCAGAACATCGTCCTGCCGCATGTCCGCAAGGCCGACCTTTACGCGCTGTGGGAGCAGCTGCGCGACGCCGGGCTCGCCGAGGCCAATCTCGACCTGATCAGCGACATCATCGCTTGCCCGGGCCTCGATTATTGCAGTCTCGCCAATGCCCGCTCAATCCCAGTGGCGCAGAAAATCCACGCGCGCTTCGCCGATCTCGGCCGCCAGCGCGAATTGGGCGAATTGAAGCTCAAGATCAGCGGCTGCATCAATGCCTGCGGCCATCACCATGCCGGCCATATCGGGATCCTCGGCGTCGACCGTAAGGGCACCGAGAACTACCAGCTATTGCTCGGCGGGTCGGGGGCGGAGGACGTCAGCCTCGCCAAGATCACCGGCCCCGGCTTCTCCGAGGACGGCATCGTCGACGCGGTCGAGACCGCGACCAACGTCTATCTGCGCGAGCGTACCGAGGGCGAGCGCTTCCTCGACACCTATCGCCGCATCGGCATGGAGCCGTTCAAGGAGGCGCTTTATGGCTGAGCGCGACGCCGTCTTCCCGGCAAACCCGCACGCATTGTACGCCGAGCATCGCTATTCGCCGGCGATCCGCGCGAACGGACTGCTGTTCGTCTCCGGGCAGGTCGGCGCACGCGCCGACGGATCGCCCGAGCCCGATACCGAGGCGCAGATCCGCCTCGCCTTCGAGAATCTGCTCGGCATCCTTGCTGCCGCGGGCTGCACCTTCGACGACGTGGTCGATTCGACCCTGTACCTCGTCGATCCCGACGCCGATTTCGAGACGTTGCTCAAGGTCATGCCCGAGTTTTGGGGCGAGGCTCCCTATCCGGCGCTGACCGGGATCGGCGTTAACTGGCTTGCCGGCTTCCGCTTCGAGATCAAAGTGATCGCGCGCCTCCCGGAGGCCCAGGCATGACCGACAACCTCCTCCGCTTCCGCGACGACGAGGCGCACGAAGAGCCCGCCGTCACGCTCGACTCGTTCTTCGGCCAGTCGAACGCCACCGCCGTCCGGATCGAGGCGGGCGAGGACGCCCGCGTCCTGCTGCCGCATCTCGACCGCCTGGCGCTGGTCGAAGTCAGCTTCCCGAAATATCGCGACGGCCGCGGCTATTCGGCCGGCCGCATCCTCCGCGAGGCCAGCTATACGGGCGAGCTGCGCGCCCAGGGCGACGTGCTGGTCGACCAGATCCCGCTGATGCGCCGCTGCGGCTTTGACAGCTTCGCGCCCGAGGCCCCAGTGGATCCCGCGGTGCTCGAGGCGAGCCTCGCGCGCTACGAGCAGGTCTATCAGCCCGCCGCCGACGGGCATGTGCCGGTGTGGAAGCTGCGGCATGGCTGAGGCTGCGGCCCGCAAGATTGACCGTCTCGACCTCGCCCCGCGCTTCACCGAGCAGGACGCGATCCGGCTCAACAATATGTTCCGCGGCAGCTCGACCGACGAGATGCTGCGCACCGTCCTCGGCGAGCATATGGTCGGCGATGTCGCGATGGTGTCGTCGTTCGGCGCCGAATCCGCGGCGCTGCTCCACTTGGTCGCGTCGATCGATCCCAGTGTCCCGGTCCTCTTCCTCGATACCGGCCGCCATTTCCCCGAGACGCTCGCCTATCGCGACGCGCTCATCGCGCGGCTCGGCCTCAAGGACTTCCGCAATCTCGAGCCCGATGCGGACGTGCTCGCCGCGCGCGACGCCAATCAGCTGCGCTGGTCGTTCGACCCCGACGGCTGCTGCGAGATCCGCAAGGTAGTGCCGCTCGCCAATGCGCTCGCCGGCTTCGACGCGACGATCACCGGGCGCAAGGCGTTCCAGGCCAAGACCCGCAACGCGCTGCCGCGCTTCGAGATCGACACGTCGGACGCCGCCGGCCGGCTCAAGGTCAATCCGCTCGCCGATTGGACCAAGGCCGATCTCGACGCCTATTTCGCCGCGCACGACCTGCCGGTGCACCCGCTGATCGCTGAGGGCTATCTGTCGATCGGCTGCGCGCCGTGCACCAGCGTGGTCAAACCCGGCGAAGACCCCCGCGCTGGCCGCTGGCGCGGCTGGGACAAGACCGAATGCGGGATACACACGCCCGTACCCGACGGCGACCCCAACCAGCCGAGCTTCTGAAACTTCCCTCTCCCGTCGGGAGAGGGTTGCGCAGACTTGGGTCGCGCACTTCTGCGCAGCCCTAGTCGGAGCTGGGTGAGGGGGATTGCCCTCTCGAGTGCGCAAACACCCTCACCTAGCTCCGCTAGGCAGCAAGCTGCCAAGCTACGCTACCTCTCCGACAGGGAAAGGAAAAATCGCCGGGGCTGCCCTGAGGCGGCCCCGGCGATCGCCTCCTGCTGACGAACCTCAAAACTCGATATGGTGCTGACGCGGCGCGACATGGTCGCGCACGCCCTCGCTGCTACGCGCATCGGCGGCGACGCTGGCGAACACCGCACCGCCCAAGAACGCGCCGAGGATGAAGCTCAGGCTCGCCAGGCTCTGCGCCGACGACGAGTCGGGACCGAACGCCTGCCCCGGCTTGGTCGCGTTGAGGTCGGCCTGCGTCGCGACCTGCTGCGTATAAGTCGAGCGCCAGCCCGCGCCGCTCTCATTCTCGCGCAGCACGAAGCCGTCGCCATTCGCGCGGTCGAGCGCGCGGCCGTTGCTGCCCATCGTGATCGAGAGGTCGCCCAATTCCTGCTGGCTCAGCCCCTTCACTTCGATCGCCTGGTCACCCTTGGTGATCGCCACCGAGCTGGCATAATAGACATTCGGATTGTCCTTGCCCTGCTCGGTATTGATCGTGATCTTGGTGCCGTTGGCGAGCGTGAAAGTGGTCGTGCCCCAGAAGTCGTAGGCATGCTGGCCGTTGACGTCGACGTGCGGGTCGCCCCAGATCCGCGTGGTCTCGCCGGTCTCGGCGTTGGTGATCGTCATCTCCGAGTTCTTCTCGTTGAGCTGCAGGCTATAGCCGTCGCCCAAGTCGATATTGGCCTTGCCCTCGGAGCCGGTCTCGACGGTCCAGTTCGCCTTGGTCTCGCCGCACGAGCGCGCATCGACGTTCCAGCCCTTGGGGAAGCAGCTCGAGGCGAAGGGCCCGGCGCCCAGCGGGTTGAACATCTTGCCGGCAATCCCCGCAGCGAGCACGAAGCCCGCTGCAGCCGAGCCGGCGGAGAGCGCCTGGAATGCGCCGAAGGAAGCGTTGCTGTTCGCAGCGATCGTGGTCATCTCGTGTCCCCTGTGGGTGGTGAACACGTGTTGGTTACGCCGTCGCGCGAGTCGGTGCGCTCCGCATTCCGACTAGACCGGCTAGTCGCTTCGATTAGTCGCAATGCGGGCCCGGCCCATCGCGGCGCCGGTCAGCCCGCCCAGGCGGCGATATCGTCTTCCTGCGCCACCATCGCCAGCCCGTGCGCGATCGAGGTGAGTTCGCCGCCGTCGCCGATCCGGTTCTCGCCGAAGCGCCGCACGAAAATCTCGCGCACCGCCGGGATCAGCGACGAACCGCCGGTGAGGAACACGCGGTCGATCCCGTTCGCTTCGACCCCGGACGCCGCAAGCGCTCGATCGACGGTCGCCTCGATCCGCGCGAGGTCAGGCGCGATCCACGCCTCGAAGTCTTCGCGGCGAACATCGGTCGTGAGCTTGACCCCGCCGCCCTCGAAGCGAAACTCGGCCTGCGCGACGCTCGACAGCGCGCGCTTGAGCGTGCCGACCGCGTCGTACAACCGATAGCCGAGCTCGTTCTCGATGATCGCGATCATCCGCCCGATCGCCGCCGGGTCCTCGGCCGAACGCTGGAGCTTGTGCAGCGCCTCGAGCGTCCGCCGGTTGCGCATCAGCGCCAGCCGAGACCAGTCCCCGAAATCGGCGAAATAGCCCGGCGGGATCTCGAGCTGCTTGTCGAACGAGCGGTAGAGCCCGCCCTTGCCGAGCAGCGGCAGCACCAATTGGTCGATGATCCGATAGTCGAAGCGGTCGCCGGCGATGCCGATGCCGGCATGTCCCCGCGCGGTGCAGCGCCGCGCGGACCCCGGCGCGTCGACCTGCACCACCGAGAAGTCGCTGGTGCCGCCACCGAAATCGGCGACGAGCAAGGTCGCCGGATCGCTCAGCCGCCGCGCATAGCTGAACGCCGCGCCGATCGGCTCGTAGACATAATGCACCGCGCCGCCGAACCCGGCGAACATCGCGTCATAGCGCTCGCGCGCCAGCTTCGGGTCGGGCCGGCTCCCGGCATATTCGATCGGCCGCCCGACGACGATCCGCTCGGGCCGCGCGTCGAGCTTGCCGCCGGCATGCGCCATGAGCTTGTCGAGAAAGGTCCGTCCGATCTCCTCGAACCGCAGCCTCTTGTCGAACACCGAGGCATGTTCGAACGCGCTGCTCGCTGCCACCGACTTGAACGATTGGAGGAAGCGGCTGCCCTCGGGATATTCGAGATATTCGGCGATCGCCCAGGGTCCCGCCTCGACCTGGACGCCGCCATCCTCCCAGAAGCACAGGGCCGAGCGGAAAACCGCGCTGATGCCCGTGGGGCCGGCAAACTCGACCATCTCGGGCGCCTCGCCCGCACCGGCGAGCGCGACCACGCTGTTGGTCGTACCGAAATCGAGTCCGAGGGCAGCGGTCACGCGGGATCCAGTCCGAGGCAGAAGGGACGGCGCCTATGACGGGACCGCGTAGGCTTTCGCAAGACATATAACTCCCCTCCCTGAAAGGGAGGGGCCGGGGGTGGGTGCGAACCGAAGGTGAGCCCCAACGAGCTGCATCGAAGAGAGAAAAGACCGGGCATCGAGCCCGGCTTTTCTCACCCACCCCTAGCCCCTCCCTAGAAGGGAGGGGATTGCAGCCTCAAAACGCGATGCCGACCCCCATCGACACTCGCGCGTCATCGTCACCGCGCCCCCAGCGGCCGCGGCCCGAGACATAACCCGACAATGCCCCCTGCCGCATCGCGATGCGCAGCTCGCCGAACGCGCTGTTGCGCTCGGTGTCGAGCAGCGACAGGTTCGCAGTTCCCATCGCATGCTCGGCGCTGGCGAGGCGCACCGCGGCGCTGCGGTCGCCATGCTCCTGTTCGATGCTGTAGCCGCCGCGCAGCGCCGGGCGGATCGCGCCGAGCTGTGCAGCGATCTCGCCGCCAAAGCTCGCGGTCAGCTGGCTGAAGCTGCGGTCGCCATAGACGAGGTTGGACACCGACGCGCCATGCTCGGTATAGCCCTCGAGCTTGAGATCGGCATAGTCGATCGCCGCGAACGGCGTCAGGCTAACCCCGCCCAGGTCGAACTGCCAGCCGGCCTCGCCGCTCGCCGCCCAGCCATGTCCGCCGGTGTCGCCGATCGCCTGCTGCTGATAGGCCGAGGCGCGGCCGATCTTGTCGAACTTGACGTCGCCGAGCCACGCGCCCGATGCCTGGACGTAGAGCCCCATCCGCGTTTCGATCGCGGCATAGGCGCCCGCGGTCCAGCCATCGGCGCTGAGCGGTGCGCCATAAGCGAGCTTGCCGTCCATCTTGCGATAGCCCGCGGTCAGCCCGATGCGCACCATCTCGTTCACCGGCATTTCGAGCCCGATCGTGGTCGCCAGCATGTCGACGTCGAGGCCGGTCTCGGGGCTCGCGCCCGCGCCGGCCTTGCTCCAGTCGAAGTCGAGCCACAGCTGCGCGCGGCCGCTGCCCTCCGCATCGCGCCATCCGCGCATCGCGTTGAGCCGGCGCATCGCCGGCTGGGTCGTGCTGCGGCCGAACGCGTCCATCGCGATCCGCGTGCCGTAGAGCATGTCGGGGGCGGTCAGGTTCAGCGCCTGCAGCGCCATCGGATCGACATAGGTCGGCAGGGTCAGGCGATAGACCAGCAGCACGCTGTCATTGTTGCCGCTGCCATCGAGCGCACCCGAGGTGAACGACTGGCCGTTGAAGCTGATATTGGTGCCCTGGAAGTCGTTGTCGTTGCCGACGAACAGGAAGAAGTCCTGCGGATGCGCCTCGTCGAGCACCGGCGCCAGCGCCATCGCCTCGATCTTCTCGCTCAGCGTCGTCGGCGTGCTCACCGGCAGGCGGGTGAGGTTCATGCCGACGCGGGCGAGCTGGACGGGGTTGAGCATGTTGACCAGCTCGACCTGCTGGACCGCGGTGATCCCCGCCGCCAGCGTGCCGTTGGTCGCGATCGGCGTGGTGCCGGTCTCGTACTGGGTGCCGGCGAGGTTGGTCGCCTTGCTGGTGTCGACGAGCAGGATGCTCTTGAACATCGCGGTGCTGCTGGTGCTGGCATTCGCCGCGACACCGCGGCCGAGACCGTCGCGCGCAAGCACGAGAAATTGGGTGTCGTTGAGCGCCAGCATCTCGGACTGCGCGGCGGTGCGGTCGGGCGCGCCGCCGCTGCCGTTATTGTTGAACACCGGCAGCTGGAGGACATAATGGCCGATCGGGTTGGTCGGCGTGCCGGTGGCGCTGATATCGTAGACGAGGATGCGGGTGTTGTTGCGCGTCTGTTGCTGCGCGCCATTGGTGTCCTGCACAGTCGCGGACTGCTGGATCGTCACCAGCTTCTTGTTGTCGGGGGTCAGCGCCATCGCTTCGAGCCCCTGATTGTTGCGGCGCCCGGTCTGGCCCGGATTGGTGCTGTTGAAGTCGATCGCGCCGCCGGTGCGCGGCAGCATCGCCGCGACGGTCTGGATCGCGCCGATCTGCTTTCCGGTCGCATCGAAATAATAGATGCCGTCGGCATATTCGTCGGAGACGTAGAAGGTGCCGTCGGGGCGGAAGGCGATCGCTTCGGCGTCGAGACTGATATGTCCGGCCGCGGTGCCGTCGGTTGCGACCGGATAGACGATGCCGCCCCGCGTCACGGTGTTCGCCCCCGGATCGCGCCCTGTCATCTCGATGCCGTTCGCGTCCTTCAGCGTGAAGCCGCCGGTCGGAGTGATCACCACCTGGCTCTGCGAGCTCGTCGCCTGCGGCAGCGCGCCGGTCCCCGTCAGCGGGTTGAACCGGATGTCGCTGGTGTGAACGCGGTTGCGATAATCGATCGCGCCGTCGAACGGCCCCCGGTCGGGCAGTGTGTAGATGCTGCTGCTATAGGTGCCGTCGGCATTGCGGTGCCAGGTGCGCAGGTCGATCGCCATGCCGGAGAAGCTGCCCAGCGTCTCGCCGCGGAAGTCGCGCGTATTGGCGTCGAGCCGCCCCGCGCCGACCAGCCCGCCATTGGTGAAGGTCTCGCCGTTCAGCGTGACGCTGGTCGGGCCGTTGGCGGTGGTGATGTTCGGCGTGGTGACCACGCGCGACTGCGCCTGTGCGGTGCTCGCCGCGAACAGCCCGAGCCCGATCGCGGCGAGCGAAGCGCTCCGCCGCAGCATGTGCGTATTCATCAAAGCTTCCCCCTGTGGCGCCGTGATCCGCGCTACGGGGCGGCTAATCGCGCGGCTTTACAAATTCGGGTCGGCGGGATGATGTTTCGGTGACGGTGGGGTGAAGATGAGACGGCACGCAATTCGGCGCTCAATACCCTCCCCCGCCAGGGGGAGGTGTCAGCGCAGCTGATGGAGGGGGAGGAATCACAAAGCGCAGCGATTCCATCCCCTCCGTCGCCTTCGGCGCCACCTTCCCCTTGTGGGGGGAGAATGAGCTCGAACCAAATCCCGCCGCGACCGGCTTGCGCTGGCGCGATATGTAAAACATAGAACCTATCTGATACCTTTGTAGAACCGTTGAGGATCATCCATGCGCGCGCGTTCGTTCGGCTATTCCCTGTCGCTGGCCTCGGGCGCCGTATTGTTGCTGGCACTGGCCACCCCCACCGCCGCGCAAACGCTGCCCGCCATCTTTCCCGCCCCGGTCTCGGCGAAGCTGACCGGCGGCGCAGTGGCGCTCGGCAAGACGGTGGTGCTGGTAGAGGCGGGCAAGGCCGATCCCGAGACCGATACCCTGGTCCGCGGCATCCTCACCGCTGCCGGCGTCGATCAGATCCGTACCGCCACGCGCCTGCCCGCCCGCCTCGACGCGACTTACGTAGTGCTCGGCACCGGCGAAGCGCCGCTGATCAAGAGCGCGCTCGCCCGCACCGGCGCCACTTTGCCCAGCCAGGCCGAAGGCTATGCGTTGACCACCGGTGCCGCGCCCGGCGGCACGCTGATCGTCCTCGCGGGCGCCGACAGCGACGGGTTGTACCACGCCGCACACTCGCTGCGGCAGGTCGTCACCGGCCCGACGCTCGCCGCGCTCACCGTGACCGATTACCCCGCAATGCCCGTACGCGGCACGATCGAGGGTTTCTACGGCAAGCACTGGTCGATGGCCGAGCGCGCGTCGCATATCGGCTTCCTCGCCGCGCTCAAGGCCAACACCTATATCTACAGCCCCAAGGACGAGCCCTTCGCCCGCGACCGCTGGCGCGATCCCTATCCCGCCGAGACGCTGGCGCAGCTCGGCGGGCTGGTCGAGGCGGCGAACCGTCAGCACGTCAACTTCGTCTACGCGATCTCGCCCGGCCCTTCGATCTGCTATTCTAGCCCCGCCGATCTGGACGCGATCCGTCGCAAGTTCAGCGCGATGCGCGGCATCGGCGTGCGCAGCTTCTACGTCGCGCTCGACGACATCGAATATACCAAATGGAATTGCCCGAGCGACGAAGCCGCGTTCGGCGCGCCCGGCCAGAAGGCCGCGGCGAGCGCGCAGGCGAAGTTGCTCAACGCCGTCCAGGCCGACCTGGCCGCGGCCAAGGATCGCGGCTCGCTGATCATGGTGCCGACCGAATATTACAACGCCACCGAAAGCCCGTACAAGGCGACGCTGCGAAAGGAACTCGACCCGCGCGTGGTGGTCCAATGGACCGGCACCGACGTCGTGCCGCCGTCGATCTCGGTCGCCGACGCGCGCAACGCGACCAAGGCGTTCGGCCGCAAGACGCTGCTCTGGGACAATTACCCGGTCAACGACTTCCGCGAATCCTCGGGCCGCCTGTTGCTCGCGCCTTACGCCCGCCGCGAGGGCGGACTGTCGGCCGAACTGAGCGGCGTGGTCTCCAATCCGATGAACCAGGAGGCAGCGAGCCGCCCCGCGGTGATGGGCCTTGTCGCCTTCGCGTGGAACGACCGCGGCTATGACGCCGACCGGACCTGGCACGCCGCGGCGCGCTACCTCGCGGGCGGCGACCCGCAGGTCACCGACGCGCTGCTCGCCTTCTTCGACACCCAGCATCTCGCCCCGACCTTCGGCAGCCATCCCTGGCAGCCCCAGGCGCCGCGGCTCAAGGCGCTGATCGACCAGACCCGCGACGCGCTCGCCGCCGGCGACGCCGCAGCACAGGGGCGGGCGCTCGACGCCCTCGCCGCCGCCGCCGAGCGACTGGCGACCGCGCCCGACCTGATCCGCGCCGGCGTGGTCGTGCCAGGCTTCGTCGCCGAATCTGCCCCCTGGCTCGACGCGACCGCACTCTGGGGCCGCGCGCTCAAGCTGACCGTCAGCGGGCTGGCAGCAGCACTCGACGGCGCGCCCGGCAGCGGCGACACCGCCACCCGCCTGTTCGCCGAGTCCGCGCGGCTCGCCAGGCAGGCCGAGGCGATCCAGTCGATTCCCGGCGCGGTTCGCTTCGACGGCCCGATCAAGGTGGCGGACGGTGTGCTGGACGCCTTCCTTCGCGACGCGCCGGGATTGGTGCGAGTGCCGGCCGGCCGCTAAGGCGGCGCTTCCAAAGCCCCTC
Source organism: Sphingomonas sp. FW306-1B-B10E (assembly GCF_058782005.1). Taxonomy (NCBI): domain Bacteria; kingdom Pseudomonadati; phylum Pseudomonadota; class Alphaproteobacteria; order Sphingomonadales; family Sphingomonadaceae; genus Sphingomonas; species Sphingomonas sp. FW306-1B-B10E. The sequence continues at coordinate 11,105 of NZ_JBYSXG010000061.1, read as the reverse complement.
CCCTTCAGGGGAGGGGTTGGGGTGGAGCCTGGCCGCTGGTTCAGGTCTCTATGAGACATCCCCCACCCCCAACCCCTCCCCTGAAGGGGAGGGGCTAGCTACGGCCGCTCCGCTCAATAATCCTCGTGTGCCAGGTCGCTGAACTTGGTGAACTGCCGGTCAAAGCGCATGTGCACCGATCCCGTTGCGCCGTGGCGCTGCTTGGCGATGATCACCGTCGCCTTGCCCGAAACCTCCAGCTGCTTGGCCTGCCAATTCTCGTAGGCGATCCGCTCCTCGGCGGTCTCGCTGCCGTCGGGCGTCTTGGTCGGCGCCTTGAAGTCGTGATAATATTCGTCGCGATAGACGAACAGCACGATGTCGGCGTCCTGCTCGATCGATCCCGATTCGCGAAGGTCCGATAGCTGCGGGCGCTTATCCTCGCGGCTTTCGACGCCGCGGCTGAGCTGCGACAGCGCCAGCACCGGGACGTTGAGTTCCTTGGCGAGCGTCTTCAGCCCGCGGCTGATCTCCGAGATTTCCTGGACGCGCCCGTCGCCCGAGGCCTTGGCGCTGCCGGTCAGCAGCTGGAGGTAATCGACCACGACCATGCCAATCTTGTGCTGGCGTTTCATCCGCCGCGCGCGCGTGCGCAGCGCCGCGATCGTCAGGCCCGGCGTGTCGTCGATGAACAAGGGCAGCCGCTCGAGATCGCCCGCCGCGCGCGCGAACTTCTGGAACTCGCTATGGCTGATCTGCCCGGTGCGCAGCTTTTCCGAGACGACTTCGGCCTGCTCGGACAGGATACGCATCGCCAGCTGGTCGGCGGACATTTCGAGGCTGAAGAACGCAACCGGCGCGCCGATCGATTTTTCCTCGGGGATCCCCGCCTCGAGATCGTCGGCCCAGCGCTTGGCGGCATTGAACGCGATGTTGGTCGCGAGCGAGGTCTTGCCCATGCCCGGGCGGCCGGCGAGGATCAGCAGGTCCGATCGGTTGAACCCGCCGGTCGAGGCGTTGAGGTCGGTCAACCCGGTAGTGATTCCCGAGATGCCGCCGCCCGAGTTCATCGCCTTCTCGGCCTGGCGCACCGCCAAAGTCGCCGCGCGCGTGAACGACTTGAGCCCCGCATCCGATTCGCCCTTCTCGGCGACTTCGTAGAGCTTCAGTTCGGCCTGCTCGATCTGCTTGGCCGGGTTGATGTCCTGGCTGGTGTCGAGCGCGCCGTCGACGAGATCGCGTCCCACCGTCACCAGCGCGCGCAGCATCGCGAGGTCGTAGATCTGGTCGGCGAACGAGCGCGCGCCGATCAGGCTCGCCGGATTGCCGGTGAGCTGTGCCAGATAGGCCGGCCCGCCCAATTCCTTCATCGCCGGGTCGGCGGCGAACAGCGGGCGCAGGGTCACCGGCGTTGCGAGCCGGTTGTCGCCGACCATCGTCGCGATCGTGTCGTAGATCCGCCCGTGGAGCGGCTCGAAAAAGTGTTCGGGGCGTAGCTTCTGGAGCACGTCCTCCGCCACGCGGTTGTCGATCATCATCGCGCCGAGCAAGGCGGCCTCGGCCTCGATATTGGCGGGCAGGCTGACGCCTTCGGCGGGTTCGGGAGCGGGAAAGGGTATCGGCTGGGCCATCGGCCCCTCATTCACCAACCGAAGGATTCGGGCAACGCCGCAGCCTTGTGGAAAACGGTGATTGGCCGCAAAGCATTGCCGCAATGGCCGATCCGCGCATCATCGACGTCAAGCTCGACGAGCGCACGATCCTGTGGCGCTCGGCCGATATCGAGCAGGAGCGCCGCATCGCGATCTTCGACCTGCTCGAAGAGAATCACTTCGCCCCGCAGCGCAAGCATCCCGACGGCTATGCCGGCCCCTACAAGCTCCACCTTCGCGTGGAAGAAGGCCGGCTTGCACTCGAGATCCACCGCGCCGACGATTCGCCGCTCGAGACCCTGGTCCTCGGCCTCGCCCGCTTCCGCCGCCCGATCCGCGACTATTTCGCGATCTGCGACTCCTATTACCAGGCGATCCGCGCCGCCTCGCCCGCCCAGATCGAGACGATCGACATGGCCCGCCGCGGCGTCCACAACCAGGCGGCGGAGCTGCTGATGGAGCGGCTCGACGGCAAGATCCAGGTGGACTTCGACACCGCGCGACGACTGTTCACGCTGATCTGCGTGCTCCACATCAAGGGGTGAGCCGCTTGGTCCGGCGCCTTGCTACGCTGCCTGCTGAAGCGCCTGACGATAGGCCTGCCAGGTCAGCAACACGCCGATCACGACGAGTAGGACAGTGCCGCCCAACTGTCCGAAAGATCCAGTGAACGCAGCGTCGGTGAACCAGATCGCCGCCCGGATCGGCGCGAAGCGCATCCCGAACACCGGCGCCTCGAGAAAGCCGACGCTCGCTTGAAGCGCGAGGATCGCGAAGAAGCTGAATACCAAGGCGGGTTGGGTGATCTCGCGCGGCATGTCGGCCTCCAAAGCTTTGAATGCGGCAGCAGCCTATTGCACTGCGATTAATGTGCGGTATCGCCATCGGAATGATCGACGACGGCGCACGCGCATTGATTCTGGCAGCCCGCGAGGCGGCCAAGAACGCCTACGCGCCTTATTCCAACTTCGCGGTCGGCGCGGCGGTGCTGCTCAGCGACGGCAGCATCGTCACCGGCGCCAATTTCGAGAACGCCAGCTATGGCCTGTCGCTGTGCGCCGAGACGGTCGCGCTCGCCACGGTCAATGCGCAGGGCCGCTTTCGCGACGTCGTCGCGATCGGGGTGATCGGTGGGCGGATCGGCCATGCCGACACCGCTCCGGTCAGCCCGTGCGGGCGCTGCCGCCAGGTGATCAACGAAGCGGCGCAGGTCGGCGGGCGCGACCTTCCGGTCTATTGCGGCGGCGCGACGGGGGACACGATCGCCGAATACAAGCTCTCCGAACTGCTGCCGCACGCCTTCGGCCCCGCTGATCTCGGCCTCGCCTGAGGTCAGGATCAGCGACGAACCAGCAGCACGCCCACCAGGATGCAGGTCACGCCCGCCATCCGCGCGAGCGTTATCGGCGAACGATCCAGGCCCAGCACGCCGAAATGGTCGAAGACCACCGCCGCGGTCAGCTGCGCACCGACGGTCAAGGTGAGCGTGAGCGCCAGTCCCAGCCGCGGCGCCGCGAAAGCCACTGCGGCGACGAAGAATGCGCCGTACAGCCCCCCGATCCATGCCCAGGGCGGCGCCTCGCGCACCGTGGCGAGCGGCGTGCGATCGATCAGCAGCCAGGTCGCGACGACCGCAGCGGTGCCTCCGAGGAAGGAGATCGAGGCGGCCAGCCACAGCGACCCGGTGCTGCGGGCCAGCATCGCGTTGCTCGGCGTCTGCGTGGCGACGCACAGGCCGGCGATAAGGGCGAGAATGATCGGCAGGATGTTCTGCATCGGTATCCACGGTAAGGAAGGCGGATGCCACGCGCCGTAGAGCGATCCGCGTCGCCGTCAATCCTCCGCCGCCCTGGCGATCGAACTGCCGCCGAACGGGCCGTTACGATGCTCGCCCCTTGCCATTCCCCCCTGCCCTCTGCTCTGTTACCGCTAACGAAGGAGATGCCATGAAGATGCCGTGCCGGAGCGCGCTCGCGCTGCCGATCCTGCTCGCTGCGCCCGCATATGCGCAGGACGCGTCCCCACTGCTCCACCCGATGTTCCAGGATCATGGCGTGCTCCAGCGCGGCCGCGCGATCCCCGTCTGGGGTGACGCGCCGCCGGGCGAGCGAGTCGACGTCGCACTCGGCGAGCGCAAGATCCGGACCCGCGCCGACAAGGACGGACATTGGCGCGTCGACCTGCCCGCAATGCGCGTGGGCGGGCCCTATACGCTCAACGTCGCCGCGCGCGGCAAGACTGCGCAGGCCACGGACCTGCTGGTGGGCGATGTCTGGCTGTGCTCGGGACAGTCGAACATGGAGTTTCCGGTCAGCCGCGCCCTCAACGCCGCCGGGGAGCTCGACAAGGCGAACGATCCAGAATTGCGGCTGATGACGATCGAGAAGAAGACCAGCCTCGATCCCCAGCGCCAGTTCCCCGCCCCGGTCCAGTGGCAGCCAGCCACGCCCGCGACGGTGCGCGACTTCTCCGCCGCCTGCTACTTCATGGCGCGCGACCTGCGTGCGTCGCAAAAGGTGCCAATGGGACTGATCGATGCCAGCTGGGGCGGCACCGCGATCGACGCCTGGCGCCCTGAGACGGCGTTGGCAAAGGACCCGAGCGCGGCGCAGGACCTGGCGCTGCTCCACAATTATCGCAGCAATCCTGCGCAAGCGGGCCGACAGTTCGGCGAGCGCTGGACCGCCTGGTATCGCGGCAAATCGGGCGATGCGCCCGGCACCGAACCCTGGCAGGCCAACCCGCCGGGCGATTGGCGCGCAGTGCCGTCATTCGACCCATGGGAGAAATGGGGCATCGCCGCGCTCGCCCAATATAACGGCATGCTCTGGTATCGCACCGAAGTGACGCTCACCGCCGAGCAGGCCGCCAAAAGCGCGACGCTCGCGCTCGGGCCCGCCGACGACATGGATGCGAGCTTCGTCAATGGCGTGCCGGTAGGCGTGACCTATGCCTGGGGCGTAGCGCGGCTCTATCCGCTCGCGCCGGGCACGCTCAAGGCCGGCAGGAACGTGATCGCGGTCGGCGTGCTCGACACCTGGGCGGAAGGCGGGCTGCTCGGCACCGCCGACCAGCGCGCGATCCGCTTTGCCGACGGCACCAGCGTACCGCTCGCCGGTCCCGAAGGCTGGCGCTGGCGCCAGGCCCCCGCTGGCGTCGGCGATCCACCGCACGCGCCGTGGGAAGCGATCGCCGGCTATTCGGGCATCTATAATGCGATGATCGCGCCGATCGGGCCCTATGGCCTGCGCGGCGTGGCCTGGTATCAGGGCGAGGCCAATGCCGGTTCACCCGACGGCTATGCCGGCAAGCTCGCCAGCATGATGGCGGCGTGGCGCGGCCAGTTCGGCCAGCCCGCCCTGCCCTTCCTGATCGCCCAGCTCTCCGCCTGGGGGCCGCGCGTGCCGGCACCGATCGAAAGCGGCTTCGCCCAGATCCGCGACGAGCAGCGCAAGGCGGTCGCCGCCGACCCGCATGCCGCGCTCGCGGTGACGGTCGATCTCGGCGACGTGGTCGACATTCATCCCGCGAACAAGCTCGATGTCGGCCACCGGCTGGCGCGCGGCGCCGAAGCGCTGACCTATGGCGGCAAGGCCTCGCCTTCGGGGCCATGGCCCGTCGAGGCACGCGACGAGGGCAAATTGATCCGCATCCGCTTCACCGGCGCCGACAAAGGGCTGGTGACGTACAGCGCCGCGGTCCCGATCGGTTTCGAATTGTGCGGCACGGCGCCGGGCACCTGCCGCTTCGCCGCCGCCACGCTCGACGGCAGCGACGTGCTGGTGGCCGCTGGCGCCGGCGCCGCCGACCGCGTCCGCTTCTGCTGGGGGGACAGCCCGATCTGCAACCTCTATGACGGCACCGGCCTCCCCGCCACGCCGTTCGAGCTGATGGTCCGTTAGCCCTTGCGGAGCGCTGCGCTTCCCGCGAAACCGGGCGTGCACCGCAGGGGGATTCATGAGTATTCTTTCCGACCGCTGGATCCGCGAGCAGGCGCTCGCCACCGGCATGATCGAACCGTTCGTCGAGGCGCAGCGCCGCGAGGGCTGCATCAGCTACGGCCTGTCCTCCTATGGCTATGACGCGCGCGTCGCCGACGAGTTCAAGATCTTCACCAATGTCGACAGCGCGGTGGTCGACCCCAAGGATTTCGCCGCGAACAGCTTCGTCGACCGCAAGACCGACGTGTGCATCATCCCGCCCAACAGCTTCGCGCTGGCACGGACGGTCGAATATTTCCGCATTCCGCGCGACACCTTGGTCATCTGCCTCGGCAAGTCGACCTATGCGCGCTGCGGGATCATCGTCAACGTGACGCCGCTCGAGCCCGAATGGGAGGGCCATGTCACGCTCGAATTCTCGAACACCACCCCGCTGCCCGCGAAGATCTACGCGAACGAGGGCGCGTGCCAGTTCCTGTTCCTCAAGGGCGATCAGCCGTGTGAGACGAGCTATGCCGACCGCGCGGGAAAATATATGGGGCAGCGCGGCGTGACACTGCCGCGATTGTAACAGGCAACGCGCAACTTCGTCGCATGATGCGCTGGCCGCCAACAAGGCCTGTGTGGTCGACCGTGGTTGATGCTGCGACGATGACCGCTAGGTTCCGCCAATGCTGATGCTTGACGATCCTCGCTGGCGCGAGCTGCGCCACGCTTATGGCGACGCCGGCGACATTCCCGACCTGCTGCGAATGTTGGCCTCGTCGCCGGGCCCGCAAATGAGCCCCGAGGACGAACCCTGGTTCGGTCTCTGGTCGCGCCTGTGTCATCAAGGCGACGTCCACACCGATTCCTACGTCGCGGTGCCTCACATCGTGCAGGTCGCCAAACAAGCGAGCGAGCCCGTCGATTTCGGGTTCTTTCACCTGCCGGCTGCGATCGAAGTGGCTCGGCAGTCGGGTCGCGGACCGGACATTCCCGCGAGCTATGCGGGAGAGTACCACCAAGCGATCGCGCAGTTGGTCGAGAATGTAAGCCTTCATCGGAAAGAGGCTTGGGACCAGTCGATGCTCTTGTCGGCAGCGGCGGCACAGGCCGTCGCGAAAGGGCACATCGATGTCGCTCAGGCTCTGCTGAACTTGGACACCGAGTGGATTGCCCGGATTAACGATTGCGAGTTCGACTGAGCCGATCCGCCCGCATCCGCGGTGCCTCTACGGGGATCCAGAGCAAGCAGCGTGTAATCGCAACGAAGCAAGCTGGGCGCGGACAGCTTGCATGCGCGCCCAGGCCCAGTTCAGCGTGCGCTGAACTGCACTGTATCGAGCTTGCGAAGTCCGCGCTGCGCGAGCGTGTGCGAACCCACCGCCTCTTCGCTGCGCAAGTCCATCAGCACCTCGTCGCTGCCCAGCACCTTGGCGTACAGGTTGCGCGCTTCACCGGCGCGGCCGGTCTTCGCATAGACAGCAGCCAGATTGAGCAGCAGCTCCGGACGATCGGGATGGATCCGCAGCTCGGTCCGCAGCTTCGCCTCGGCCCGCGAATAGTCGCCCTGCGCGATCTGCGTGCTGGCGACGGCGCCGTCCTGCGCCTGAGCCGGGAGTGCCGCGACAAATGGCGCGGCGGCGAGGAGAACAAGAGCGAAACGCATGGCACCCTCCAGAATCATTGCACCACGGTGACATTGCCGTGACATCTTGATGACTCTTGTGTGACACTTTCGTTGCATCGGATCAAGGGGCGCATGCAAAGAAAAAGGCGGCCCCGAAGGACCGCCTTTCCATCCGCTCCTGAAGCCGCGCAGCAGCGCGGGCTCAGTCGAGCTTATGCATCAGAAATCGTTGCGATACTGCTCGTTGCCGACGAAACCGAGCTTGGTCACGTTGGCGCGCTTCACGATCGCCAGCACCCGGTCGACCACGTCGTAACGCGCGTTCGGGTCGGGCTGGAAGTGCAGCTCGGGCTCCGGATCCTGCGCCAGCGACGCATCGAGATACTGACGCAGCGTCACGTCGTCGATCTGCACGCTGTTCCAGAACACGTTGCCATTGGCATCGATGTACAGCTTGTTCTTCTGGGGCTCGACCGCGGGGGGCGGCGTGCCGCTGTTCTGCGGCAGGTCGACCTTCACCGCATGGGTCTGGATCGGGATGGTGATGATGAACATGATGAGGAGCACGAGCATGACGTCGATCAACGGCGTCGTGTTCATTTCCATCATCGGCTCGCCGTCGTCGCGGCCACCGCTCATTGCCATGGTTGTAACTCCTTAAACGGTGCGCGTCTTTAGCGGGTCGTCACGGCACCCGCGGGGGGTTCCGAAATGAAGCCGACCTTCGCGAAGCCTGCCATCTGCATCGTGTAGATCGCGCCGCCGATGCAGCGATACGGGGTGTTCGAGTCGCCGCGGATATGGACCTCGGGAAGCTCGAGCCCGGCGGCATTGGGTCCGCCCTGACGATCGATTTCCTGCTTCAGCTTCGCGACGCCCCGGTCGAGCAGTTCCTGATGACCCACCGGAGTCATGCCCCAGTAGATCTGGCACTGGCCGCCGGCCCCGGTCACCGAAAGCGCGACATTCTCTGGCTTGGTGGTGGTCGGTTCGAATGTCACCTTCGGCAGGTCGAGCTTGATCGTCTGGATCACCACCGGAATGGCGATCAGGAAGATGATCAGGAGCACCAGCATCACGTCCACGAGGGGCGTGGTGTTGATGTCCGACATCGGTGTTTCGTCGCCGCCTGCGCCTACGCTCATCGCCATTGGGCGTTATCCTATCCTTCTATTTCGTCGCAGGTCTGGCCTGCGACGAAATAGAAGGATAGGAT
>NZ_JBYSXG010000061.1:0-2695 GCF_058782005.1 Sphingomonas sp. FW306-1B-B10E | reverse complement strand
CCCAAGGCCGCGCGCCGGAGCGCGCGGCCCGTGTGTCAGCTTATGCGCGGGTCTGCACGCCACCGGCCTGGCCGGCGGTCGTGGTCGTGCCGGCCGACTTGGTGCCGGCGGTCGCTGCGACGCCAGCCTTCTTGGCGATCTCGGGGCGGACGCGGCCGTCCGAAGCGAGATAGCCGAGCACGTCGTTCGAGAACGCGTTGAGGTTCTCGGCGATCGCCTTGTTGCGGCGCTGCAGGAAGTTGTAGGCGAGCACGGCCGGAACCGCGACGACCAGACCGAGCGCGGTCATGATCAGTGCCTCGCCGACCGGGCCTGCGACCTTGTCGATCGATGCCTGGCCTGCCGCGCCGATCTTGATCAGTGCGCGGTAGATGCCGATGACGGTACCGAACAGACCGATGAACGGCGCGGTCGCACCGGTGGTCGCGAGGAACGCCAGGCCGCCGGCGAGCGACGAGTTGATCGTCGCTTCCGAACGCGCAAGCGAACCGTGCAGCCAGTCATGCGCTTCGACCGGATCGGTAAGCTCCTTATACTGCTCCTGCGCCTGCACGCCGTCGTCGACGATCTGGCGATAGGCCGAGTTCTTCTCGAGCTTGGCCGCGCCTTCGCGCAGGCTGTTCGACTGCCAGAAGCTGGCGCGGACGCGCTTGTACTGGTTGATGATCTTCTGCTGCTCGAACAGCTTGGTGAAGAGGATGTAGAGCGAGACGAAGAGCATGAGCACCAGGATCGCGAACACCGTCTGCGAGATCAGGCCGCCTTCCTTGAGCGCGGCCATCAGGCCGTACGGGTTTTCGCCGTTGGGCGCCGCCGCGGCGAGGATGGAAATGAGCATTGTCGGTTATTCCCTTACAAGAATTGCTGTGAGCTGGCCTTGCGGCCACCTTGATCGCCTTACTTCTGGATCTGCCACCGGAACCGGAGCGTCTTGCGCCCACCGGGGATCGGGTTACCCGCGGCGTCCAGCGCCGGCGAGTACCGCCCGCGGCGAACGACGAGCCGGCAAGTGGCATCATCGAGGCTCGACACGCCCGAAGACGAGCTGACCGAGCAATTCTCGATGCGGCCCTGGGCGTTCACGTTGAACGTGATGCCCACCGAACCTTCCTGCTCCGCGCGAAGCGCTGCAGGCGGGTAATCGTCCTGGGTGACCCACGAGGCGGGGTTACCCTTTGCAGCCGCAGCCTTGCTGATCGCCGGAGCCGCCGGAGGGGCAGGCGGCGCAACAGGTGCCGGGGGTGCCGGCGGCGTGATCGGCGGTGGTGGCGGGATGATCGCGGTGGTCTGCATCGGCGGCGACGGCACCTGGACCTGCACCTGGGCCGGCGGCGTCACGATCTGTGTCGGCGGCGGCGGTACGGGGCTGTCAGGCGGCGGCGGCGGCGGCGGAACCTCCTCGGGCGGGGGCGGCGGCTCTTCGACCTCGAAGGTCTTCAGCTCTTCCGCCTTCTTCTTGATATATTGGTATGCCAAGCCCGTGACGAAGGCATAACCCATGCCAGCCACGATGATTGCGACTATGATAATCGCAACGAACCGGCTGCCACTTACATTCCGGTCAGCGTAAGCCATTCGGCAACGTCACTCCTCTATCTTGGCGACCCTGAGCGCTGGAATGCTCCGCGCACAAGCTCGTCCGCCGTTCGCTTGCTTGCGTCGGTGCGGCAGAGCGCGAGTCTGTATCGTGGGCTCTCTGGGTACGCAAACGCTTTGTCGGACAAACTGTCCCTACCGGCGCCCCGTGACGGAATTATTTCTGTATAAGAAGCGGGGGATCCGGTAACGGAACCGCATGATCCGACCCGCACTGATAGCTTTTTGTTGCGTAGCATCGTTAACCGAACCTGCGCACTCCGCCCTGCAAACCACGCAAAACCAAGCTTCTCCGGCAGCTGTATTACCCAGCTACGCCAGTGTTGCGCGACAAGTTCTTGCAGCACCGCTCATCGTCGACGCGCGTATTCGCAGCGCCGTGAAGATCAAGGGCGCCGAAGCCGCGAATGTCGCCCCAGGACGCGTCCGATTCTATATCGAGGCCGATGTAACAGCCCTGATTCGCGGTCCGAACGGCGTTTCGACGAGAATCGGCTACGTTGCCGATCTGCCGCTCGACGCGCGTGGTCGCGCGCCCAAGCTCAAGAAGCAGCGCGTCCTGCTCTTCGCCCGCGCGGTAACCGGCCGGCCCGACCAGGTGCAGCTTGCCGGCGCCGACGGCCAGCAGGCCTGGACCCCCGAACTCGATGCCCTCGCCCGCGGAATCGTCCGCGAGGCGATCGCCGCGGACGCCCCCCCCGCAATCACCGGCGTCGGCAATGCCTTTCACGTGCCCGGCTCGCTGCCCGGCGAAGGCGAGACGCAAGTTTTTCTCCAGACTGCCAACGGTGCGCCGGTCTCGCTGCAGATCCTGCGCCGCCCCGGCGAGCAGCCGCGCTGGGCGGTGTCGCTCGGCGACATCGTCGACGAATCGGCGGGGGCGCCCAAGCCGAACACGCTGCTCTGGTACCGCCTCGCCTGCGGCCTGCCGCGGACGCTGCCTGCGGAAAGCCTCGAATCGGCCGACCCCGCCAACGCCGCGACGGCACGCCAGGATTACGCACTGGTGCTCCGCGCCTTGGGACCGTGCGCCTGAAGCTCGAAGGCTCCCCTCCCTGCAAGGGAGGGGTCAGGGGTGGGTAGCGTCGGCTGGGGCTCG
>NZ_JBYSXG010000060.1:0-25499 GCF_058782005.1 Sphingomonas sp. FW306-1B-B10E | reverse complement strand
CCCCCAACCCCTCCCCTGAAGGGGAGGGGCTTCTTTCCAGCGCCGCGCCCCTCTAAACGTCACGCCACCCATGAATCATTCTAATGGCTCCACCGAGATTTGATCCTTTGCGCCTTGACCTGCCCTGTCGGCATTAAGGTGCCGAAGGGAGAATCCTCATGGACAGACGCAAATTCCTTTGGGCCACTGGCTGCACCGTTGCCGCCGCCTCGATGACGACTTCGCTGAGCAAAGCGGTGGCAGCCTCGCCAGGCCCGGCATTGGGCAATGCAGTCGCGACGCGCTTCGGCGCCGAGTTCCGCCAGGCCGTCGCGGCGGTCGAACAGGCGAGCGGCGGGCGGCTGGGCCTGTCGGTGATCGACACCGGCACCGGCGCGCGCTTCGGCTGGCGCGCGGGCGAGCGCTTTCCGATGTGCAGCACCTTCAAGGCCGCGCTCGCCGCGGCGATCCTCAAGCAGGTCGAGGGCAAGCGCGATACGCTCACGCGCCGCATCGCGGTGACTGCGGGCGATCTGGTGAACAACTCGCCCTTCTGCGAGAAGCGCGTCGGCGGCACCGCGAGCGTCGCCGAGCTGTGCCGCGAGACGATCACGGTGAGCGATAACGCCGCCGCCAATCTGCTGCTGCGCACGATAGGCGGACCCGCGGGGTTCACCCGCCGGCTGCGCGCCTTCGGCGATCCGGTCACGCGGCTCGACAATTGGGAGCCCGCAATGGGCGAGGGTCGCCCCGGCGACGAGCGCGACACCACGACGCCGGACGCCATGGCCGACCTCGCGCGGCATCTTCTACTCGGCCGCGCGCTGGCCCCCACAAGCCGCGCCCAGCTCGTCGCCTGGATGAAGGCCACCCGCACCAGCCGCACCAGCCTGCGCGCCGGACTGCCCAAGGACTGGGCGGTCGCCGACAAGACCGGCTCGGGCGGCCACGGCACTGCCAATCTGCTCGGCGTGATCTGGCCGCAGCGGCACGCCCCGCTGGTCGTCGCGAGCTACATCACCGGAAGTTCGCTGGCGCTGGAGGATATCCGCGCCCTCCATGCGCGCGTCGGCCGGGCGATCACTGCGGCGATGGGGTAGACTATAGCTCCTCTCCCTGCTCGCAGGGAGAGGCAGGGGGTGGGTGTGCGCGTCTGCGCGGTTAAAAAGATTCATCGCCTGGCATCGGAGCGTCGAGCTACGCTTGCCGCTACCCACCCCTAACCCCTCCCTTTCAGGGAGGGGGATCTGAAGCCTCAGCCCTCGGCGTCGTCCGGCACCGATTCGCTCGCCGGAGCCTCGCCCTCGGCCGGACGCTCGAACCACGCCTCGACCGGGCCGGTCAGCTTGATCGTCAGCGGCTGGCCCTTGCGGTCCATCTTCTTGCCCAGTGCGACGCGGATCCAGCCTTCGGAGATGCTGTATTCCTCGACGTCGCGGCGCTCGACGCCCTTGAAGCGGATGCCGATGCCGCGCTCGAGGATCTCGCGCTGGAAATGCGGGCTGTTCGGATTGACCGAGAGGCGGTCGGGAGGCGTATCAGTCATCGCCGCCCTTTGCCGCTATTGTTCGACGCTTTCAAGGTAACGGTGGATCGCCGACACTACGACCGACCCCTCGCCCACGCCCGATGCGACCCGCTTAACCGATCCCGAGCGGACGTCGCCGACCGCGAAGATCCCAGGAGTCGACGAGCAGAAGAAGGTCTCGCCCGAGCCCGTCAGGGCGAATCCGGCCTGGTCGAGATCGATGCAGCCGTCGAGCCAGTCGGTATTGGGCTGCGCGCCGATCATCACGAACAGAGCGCCGACTTCGTGGCGCTGGGTTTCTCCGGTCTGGCGATGCGTCCAGCTGAGCGCCTTCAAGTGCTTGTCGCCCTCGAGTTCGGTGACCTCGCTGTACGGATGCAGCGTGATCTTGTCCGACGCCTCGATCCGCTCGATCAGATAGCGCGACATCGTCGCGGCGAGGCCGGGGCCGCGGACCAGCATGTGGACGTGCCCGGCGGTGCGCGAGAGGTAGATCGCCGCCTGCCCCGCCGAATTGCCGCCGCCGATCACCACCGCGGTCTGCGCCGCGCACAGCCCGGCCTCCATCGCGGTCGCGGCATAATAAATGCCATTGCCTTCCAGCTCGGCGTACAGCGGCAAGTCGAGCTTGCGGTAGCGCGCGCCGGTCGCGACGACCACCGCGTGCGCCTTGAGGGTCGCGCCGTCGTCGAGCTGGATCGTGTAGGGGCGATGCGCGCAGTCGATCCCGGCGGCGCTGCGCGATACCAATAGCCGCGCGCCGAATTTCTGCGCCTGGACCTGCGCCCGTCCGGCGAGCGCCTGCCCCGAGATGCCCGTGGGGAAGCCGAGATAATTCTCGATCTTCGAGCTGGTCCCGGCCTGCCCGCCCGGCGCGACCGATTCGATCACGATCGTGTCGAGCCCCTCCGACGCGGCATAGACCGCCGAGGCCAGCCCGGCAGGCCCGGCACCGACCACCGCGACGTCATGGACATGATCGGGGTCGACCGCCGAAGCCAGGCCAAGCGCGTCGGCGAGCTGCGCGTTGCTCGGGTTGCGCAGCGCATGCCCCTGCGCGACCACCACCGGCAAGTCTGCATCTGTCAGCGCGAAGCATTCGAGGAAGCCCGCGGCATCGGCGTCGGTCTCGGTGTCGATCCGCCGGTGCGGCAGCGCATTGCGCGACAGGAAGGTCTCGATCCGCGCGGTGTCCGACGCATGCGCCGGGCCGACCAGCGCGACCCCCGCGGTGCCGTGAAGCAGCATGCCCACGCGGCGCAGGATGAAGGCGCGCATGATGATCTCGCCGATATCGGGCTCGGCCGCCATCATCCGCCGGAACTCGCCGCGGCCGACGCGCACCACGCGCGTCTCGCCTTTGGCGCGCGCGCTGACCAGGATCGTGCGGTCGTTGAACAGATCGAGCTCGCCGCTGAACTGGCGCGGCACGTGCGTGTGGACGACGCTCTCCTGCCCCTTGGCGTCCATGTCGAGGATCTCGATCGCGCCGCTCAGGCAGAGGAAGAAATCGACGCTGCGATCGCCGCGATGAAACAGCCACGTGCCATCCTCCACGGCTTCCTCGACGCCGAACGCCGCGACGCGTGCCGCCATCTCGTCCGAGAGCGAAGGGAAGGTCTGCGCCTCGCGCAGATAGGGGTCCGAAGGATCGGGTCGTTGCGCTGGCGAATCATGTCCCATGCGCGCAGTTTAGCGATTGTGCCGCACATGCGAAGAGCGGCGCGGACCGAAGCCCGCGCCGCGCATCTCATCCACCCGTTAAATCAATCGCAATAGCGCACGCGCACCGGGCGATCGAGATAGGGGTCCCAGACCCGGCGCGTGTAGCACCGGTCCCAGCCGCGGCGCTCGTAATCGCGGTAATAATAGCCGTCGGTCGGATAATAGCCGCGCTCGCGATAATAGCGGCGGTCATAATCGTAGCGACGGTCATAGCGGTTGCCGCTGGTCAGCGCCGCGCCGATCGCGAGGCCCGCGATGCCCGCGACGAGCGCGGTGCCGGTATTGTCGCGGTGGCGATATCCGTGGCCATAGCCATAGCCATAATGGCCACGATAACCGCCGCGATAGCGCTGTGCGTCGGCCGTCGGCGCGACTGCGGTCAGCACGCTTGCGCCGAGGACGGTGCCGAGCACTGCCTTCTTCAAGAAATTAGCCATGTACGCCTCCTCTCGTTACGCGCGCCGGGCGATCCGGGGGTGGAGTCGGCGCCGTGAGGTTATTCAATTAACGCGCAACGGCTGAATGGGTTCGGAATTGGGTGTTCAGCTTGCGTTTAGCCGGTAAGGAACCGCGATGGCTTATTGGCTCCTGCGCTCCGAACCCGACGCCTATTCGTGGGACGACCTGATTCGCGACGGCGGCACCGAATGGAACGGCGTGCGCAACTACACCGCGCGCAACTTCCTCAAGGACATGCAGCCCGGCGACCAGGCGCTGTTCTACCATTCGAACACCGAGAAGGCCGCAGTCGGGATCATGGAGATCACCCGCGCCTGGCAGCCCGACGGCGACGACAGCAAATGGGCGAGCGTCGCGGTCAAGCCGGTGGCGAAGCTCGCCAAGCCCGTCCCCCTCGCGGACATCAAGGCCGAGCCGCGGCTCAAGGAGCTCGAGATGCTGCGCCAGTCGCGGCTGTCGGTGACGCCGGTGCGCGACGCCGAGTGGGCGGTGCTGCTCGAGATGGGTCAAGGTTGAGCGCAAGCCGCGGGAAGCAAGGGCGGCGCGGCGCGGATAGACCGGTCCTGCAAGGAAAGGACCCGACATGACTTTCGCATATAAGTCGATGGCCTCGCCGGTGGGCGAGCTGACCCTGGTCGCGAGCGACAAGGGCCTCGCGGCGATCCTGTGGGAGAATGACCGCCCCGGTCGCGTGACGCTGACGCCGCGGCGCGAGGCCGCCGATCACCCGATCTTGCTCGAGACCGAGCGCCAGCTGACCGCCTATTTTGCAGGGGAGCGCGACGCGTTCGACGTGCCGCTCGATTTCCATGGCACCGATTTTCAGAAGAGCGTCTGGGCGGCATTGCTGACGATCCCGTTCGGAGAGACGCGCAGCTACGCCGCGATCGCCCGCCAGATCGGCCGGCCGAGGGCGTCGCGCGCCGTAGGCGCGGCGAACGGCCGCAACCCGATCTCGATCGTCGCCCCCTGCCACCGCGTGATCGGCAGCAACGGGGCGCTCACCGGGTTCGCCGGCGGACTGGCGGCGAAGGAATTGCTGCTCGGGATTGAGCGGGGTGCCGCGGCAAAGGACGCCGTGAGCGCGTAGCGGCAGTATCGAAGCCTGATCGCGGACGACCGAGATTGGGTGGACGCCGAACCCCTCGCTGCGACGCTTCGCCCCCGGGCGGCCATTGACGGCCGTGCCATGTAGCGCAACTTTCTCGTCATGCAGAATGAGCGATCCGAAGGGAATTCCGGCTACCGGGCCTACACCACCAAATTCGATCGCGTGGTAGACGCCGACGAATTGGACTCCGTGCTGGGGCCGATGACGATCAAAGATCGGGAAACATTGGATGAAGCGTGGAGCGAGCTGCAATCGGGTCTCCTGACTTGGAAAACTAAGCTGCATGTCTCCAGCAACGCACTCACCGAACAGATACGCTCCGAAATGTCCCGCGAGCAGAGAGAGGACGTCGTGGTGTCGCTCCTATTCGACCAGTCGGGTTCGATGCGCGGTCAAAAAATGCTTTTCAGCGCCGCCAGTGCCGACGTCGTGCAGGAATTTCTCGCCAGCCTAGGCATCGGGTGCGAGGTCCTGGGCTTTACGACTTCTCATTGGCGCGGCGGGCAGTCGCGACAGCGATGGAGTTGGCGTTTCAGGCCCCGAAATCCGGGCCGGTTGAATGACCTTCTGCATGTTGTTTACCGCGATGCCGGTGACAATCGCGCCAGCACGGGCGGATGGGCATATCGTCAAATGCTGAGGGCTAATTTTCCCAAGGAGAACATCGATGGGGAAGCGATCCAGTGGGCCGCTTCCCGGCTTCGCAACATCGCCAGAAAGCGCAAAATCCTGATCGTGCTTTCGGATGGCGCCCCCGTCGATGATTCGACGCTGAACGAGAATGGACTGCACTATCTGGCTGATCACCTGCGGGAGGTCGTGGAAGAGTTGAAGCTTGGTGGAGAGATTGAGGTCGCCGCTTTGGGCATCGGGTTTGCGTGCCACGCCTTTTACCCGACGATTCGCCACGTCGAGAACCCCTCCGACCTTGGCATCGAACTGATGCGGTTTCTGACCGACATTTTACTCGATAGCGGGAATTCCGAAGCATCGACGGCGTCTTGAGACAAGTCCACGCAACTCGGAATTGAGCGTTAGCTACCGCTGCCCAATCAATGAGGGACTCCTGGTCCCGATGAGCAGAGCCAGTGGCAACGACTGATTTTTACGCGCATGCCCACAGCCCTCTTCTACTAGTCTAAGCTCGGCGTTTGCGCTGCCCTTCACTCATCCCAGAGACGCCACCACCACCCGGTTCCGCCCTTCCTGCTTGGCAGCATAGAGCAGCTTGTCGACCGAATCACAGAAATGGCGCGGGTCGCCGTCGGCGGGCGGGACGATGGTGCCCGCGCCGACGCTCACCGTCACCACGCAGCTGCAATGCGAATGGTCGTGGCGGATCTGCAGCGCCTCGACGGCGTGGCGGCACCGGTCGGCGATCGCCAGCGCCTCGGTCGCGTCGGTCTCGGGCAGCAGCAATGCGAATTCCTCGCCGCCATAGCGCGCGACCACGTCGCGGTTGCGACCGCCCTCGTTGAGCGCAGCGGCGACGCGCACCAGGCATTCGTCGCCCTGCACATGGCCGTAGAGGTCGTTGTACAGCTTGAAGTGATCGATATCGAGCAGCACCAGCGACAGCGGCTGCTGGGCGCTGCAGGCGCTGCGCCATTCGGCGCGCAGGCGCTCGTCGAACAGGCGACGATTGGCGCTGCCGGTCAGGCCGTCCTCGAACGAAAGCGCCTCGAGCTTCTTCTGCATCTTGAGCAGCTCGTGCTCGATCCGCTTGCGCTCGCTGATGTCGAACATGAAGCCGATCAGGCTCTCGACCTCGCCCGCTTCGTTGCGCACGACATGGACGACGTCGCGGATCCAGACATAGCCCTTGTCCGCGGTGAGCGCGCGGTAATCGGCCTCGTGATCGATCCCCGCGATCGACTGCGAGACGCAGAAATTGACGACATTGTCGCGATCCTCGGGATGGATTCGCGATGCCCAGTCCTCGACCGAGACCCAACTCTCGGCGCTCCAGCCGAGCAGCGGCTCGATCTGCGGGCCGATATAGGCGAAGCGCATCGTCGCCCAGTCGATCTTCCACGGGATCGCCATCGTCGATTCGAGCAGCGTCTTGTAGAGCGCGGGGTCCTGGCCGAATTCGGGAAGCGCGCGGAACTGGTCGAAATACCTGTCGTGCAGCGGCATGTTCATGGGCGGCGGGCCTCGACGGGAGTGTGCACGGTATCGGCTGCGTTCCAATACCAATAAGTGAAGGTGCCGGAGGTCTGCAGCAGCGTGTGGGTGCGAACCGAATCCTGGTGGATGTCGCCCCAGGCGGCGCGCGCGGAATTGCGGTTGTTGTGCAAGTCGATGCATTCGCTGCCGAGCAGCAGCGGCTTGGGCGGGATGTACAAGGCCGAGCCCTGCGGTACCCAAAGATCGGCCAGACGGATCACGCCCTTGCCGTGCCAATAGCGGCCGACCGAGATCACCAATGGGAAATTGGGGTCGGTCGATGCGAAGACGTGCGGGAAATCGTGATGCTCGAGATCGGTGCACACGACGCTGAGCAGCCGGTTGCCCTGCGCGGGATTGGTGTTCTGGTAAGGCGACCAATGCCCGGCAAACACGCCGTAGCGATATTCGACCTGGTGGAGCAGCCCGCCGGGGCTGTCGACCTGGATAGCCTGACCCGGCTCGACCAGAGTGATGCCGAACGCCGCGGCGTTGTCACGCGTCGCCCACATCGGCTCGTAGCGGACGTCGCCGGCCTCGAAGCCGAGCTGGGTTTCGTTGCCATAGCCATTGTCGGTCACGAAGCCGATCGTGCCGGTCACCCGATGCTCGGCGCCGATCGCCACGTCGGGGCCGGTGCGCGCAGGCGTCAGTGGCGTCACCCCATTAGGCAGGCTGGCGACATAGCCCGGCGTGCCGGCGTCATTGTAGAAGAACGGCGTCTCGCCGACATCCACTTCGATTTCCGACAGCGCTTCGATGAAGATCGGGGGAATGAACTCATAGTCCGGAAAATCCGGGACGAACGGCGAAGGCGGATTGATCGGTGCGTGCAGCATAAGCGAGCCTGCTCGGTTGCGGCGGGGACGCGCGCTTGTCGCTCGATGCGCGTTGCGATGTAGTTAACAGCTCCGCAATTTTCCGGAGACCCGCAGATCACGCGAAGAAAGGCAAAAGAAGAAAGGCGCCGGATTTTCCTCCAGCGCCTTTCCTTTTAAATCAGATAGTTCAAGCCGCCTGCTTGGCGCGCGAGGCCTTCTTGCGCTCGTGCGGATCGAGGTGGCGCTTGCGCAGCCGGATCTTGGTCGGCGTGACCTCGACCATCTCGTCGTCGTCGATATAGGCGATCGCCTGCTCGAGCGTCATCTTCTTCGGCGGGGTCAGGCGGACGGCGTCGTCCTTGCCGCCCGAGGCGCGGAAGTTGGTGAGCTGCTTCGCCTTCATCGGATTGACCTCGAGGTCATCCGTCTTGGCATTCTCGCCGACGATCATGCCCTCGTACAGGGCCTCGCCATGGCCGACGAACAGGATGCCGCGCTCTTCGAGCGGGCCGAGCGCGTAGGACTGCGCCTCGCCATTGCCGTTCGAGATCAGCACGCCGTTCTTGCGGCCCTCGATCTGCCCTTTGTGGGGGCCGTACTTCTCGAACAGACGGTTCATGATGCCGGTGCCGCGGGTGTCCGACAGGAACTCCCCATGATAGCCGATCAGGCCGCGCGACGGCGCCGAGAAGGTGATGCGGGTCTTGCCGCCGCCCGACGGGCGCATGTCGGTCATCTCGCCCTTGCGCTGGTTCATCTTGTCGACGACCGTGCCCGAATATTCGTCGTCCACGTCGATCACGACGGTCTCGTACGGCTCGATCTTCTTGCCGTCCTCGTCCTCGCGGAACAGCACGCGCGGGCGGCTGATGCCGAGCTCGAAGCCCTCGCGGCGCATCGTCTCGATGAGCACGCCGAGCTGAAGCTCGCCGCGGCCGGCGACTTCGAAGCTGTCGCGGTCCTCGCTCTCGGTGACCTTGATCGCGACGTTGCTCTCGGCTTCGCGCTCGAGCCGGTCGCGGATCATGCGGCTGGTGACCTTGCTGCCCTCACGGCCCGCCATCGGCGAATCGTTGACGGCGAAGCGCATCGACAGCGTCGGCGGATCGATCGGCTGCGCTTGGATCGCTTCGGTGACCGAGGTATCGGCAATCGTGTTCGACACGGTGGCGACGGTCAGGCCGGCGAGGCTGATGATGTCGCCCGCGCGTGCCTCGTCGGTCGGCACGCGATCGAGACCCTGGAAGGTCATGATCTTCGAGGCGCGGCCGGTCTCGATCACCTTGCCCGACATGTCGAGCGCGTGGATCGGCTGGTTGACCTTGACCGTGCCCGACTGGACGCGGCCGGTGAGAATGCGGCCGAGGAAGTTGTCGCGGTCCAGCAGGGTCACCAGGAAGGTGAAGGGCGCATCGACTTCGAGCGCCGGCGGCGGCACGTGATCGACGATCTTCTGGAACAGCGGACGCAGCGTACCCTCGCGCAGGCTCGGATCCTCGTTGGCGTAGCCATTGCGGCCCGATGCGTAGAGCACCGGGAAGTCGAGCTGCTCGTCGGTGGCGTCGAGCGAAACGAACAGGTCGAACACTTCGTCGAGCACTTCCTGGATGCGCTCGTCGGGACGGTCGATCTTGTTGACCACGACGATCGGCTTGAGGCCGAGCTTCAGCGCCTTGCCGGTGACGAACTTGGTCTGCGGCATTGCGCCTTCCGACGAATCGACCAGCAGGATGACGCCGTCGACCATCGACAGGATGCGCTCCACCTCGCCGCCGAAATCGGCGTGGCCGGGCGTGTCGACGATGTTGATCCGCGTGCCTTCCCACTCGACCGAGGTCGGCTTGGCGAGGATCGTGATGCCACGTTCCTTTTCCAAGTCATTGGAATCCATTGCTCTTTCTTCGACGCGCTGGTTGTCGCGGAACGTGCCGGACTGGCGGAAGAGCTGGTCGACGAGCGTGGTCTTGCCGTGATCGACGTGGGCGATGATCGCCACGTTGCGGAGGTTCATGCGTATATCCTGATTGGCCGCGAAAGGCGGTTGCGCGGGCGCCTTTAGCGCAATTTGTGCGTTGCGGGAAGGGGACGGGCGGCTAGGGATGAATACATGAGCGAACCACTGAAGATTCTCGTCATCCTGGGCAGCGTCCGCGAGGGCCGCATGGCCGAGCCGGTCGGCAATTGGGTGATCGAACAAGCCGCGGCGCGTGAGGAACTGGCCTGCGAACTGGTCGACCTCAAGGATTGGGACCTGCCCTTCTATCCCTTTGCGCATCCGCCCGCAGCGGGGAAGTATAGCGACCCGCTGCAGATCCGTTGGGCCGAGAAGGTAGCGAGCGCCGACGGCTATATCCTGATCTGCCCCGAATATAATCACGGGCCGCCGGCGGTGCTCAAGAACGCGCTCGACTTCGTCTATGCTGAGTGGAACCGCAAGCCGGTGACCTTTGTCGGCTATGGCGGCAACGGCGCCGCGCGCTCGATCGAGCTGCTGACCTGCATTGCGCGCGAGCTGCAGATGGCGCCGCTCGAAGCCTCGGTCCACATCATGGGCGTGTGGGGCAAGGTGGAGGACGGCGTGTTCGCCGGCGACGACAAGGACCTGCGCTGGCTCGGCCACACCTTCGACGAGATCGCATGGTGGGGCCGCGCGCTCCGCAACGCCCGTACCTGAAGCGCCCGCCGGGTTGTCCCCGGCCGGCGACCGGGATCAGTGCATCTTGCCGTGCAGCTTCTGCGCGTGATCGATATGCATCTTGATGATCGGCACCGCGCTCGAAGCGGCGCGGCGCAGCTGGGCGGTATCGCCGCCCGAGGCATAGCCCTGCATTACGGTCAGCGCCGCCTGGTGCGCGGGAAGCTGCTGCATCAGATAAGCGCGGTCGAACTCGGCGCCGGCGGGCGCGGCATTGAGCTGGTCGATCATCGCCTGCTGGTCCGGCATCAGCGCCGGCGGCGGCGGGTTCATGCCTGCGGCCTTGGCGGCGGCCATGACCGTCTTGGTGGTCTTGCTATGGTCGCGGATCAGCATGTCGGCCATGCGCCGGACCTCGGCATTTTGCGTCTTTTGCAGCGCGATCTGGCTGGAGGTGATCTCGTACAGGTCGCTCGCACCGGCGGTCTGCACGAACACCGGCGCCTGGCTGGTTGCGCCCGGCGGCGGCGGCGGCGGCGCGGTCTGGGCGAAGAGCGGCGCGGCAAACAGCGCGGCGCCGAGCGCGCCGGCTAGAACAAGACGAGACATGAGGCATTCCTCCCTGTTGGAACGGGCACTGGACCAACCGGCAGTGTTTGGCGCAGTTCCGGGAACTGCTTTAGATCAGGACGATTCTTCCCGCCGCAGGTGCCTGCCGAAGCACTTGGCGACAGTGAGGCGGTGTCCTACATACATCATACACTTGGATAGGCGCCGCGATGGCCCTATGCTGGGCGCGACAGCGTTGGAGGGTTTGGAATGGCGACTGCAGCTGAGACCGTGACGGCCGAACAGGATCTGGTGCTCACGCCGCCTGCTCCCGTCCCCGTGGTTGCGCCTGAGAAGGCGGCGGGTCTGGTACCGGTCGAGGACACGAAGAAGAGCGAGCTCGAGAAGCGTGTCGACGGCTTCGTCGAGGATCTGATCGCGCAGGACGTCAATTCGCCCGAATTCGGCAAGCGCGTGGATGCGATCGCGGCGATGGGACAGAAGGAGATCCGCGACGCGGCGGGACAGTCGAACCGCTTCCTAGACCGGCCGGTACGCGCGATGGACGGCGATACCGGCGTCGGCGCCGATCTGCTCCAGCTGCGCAAGACGGTCGAGGAGCTGGATCCGGGCCGCAACGGCAAGCTGATCGGCGGCAATGACGGGTTCCTGTCGAAGCTGTTCGGCGGCTCGCCGCTCAAGCAGTATTTCCGCAAATACCAGTCGTCGCAGACTCACATTCAGGGCATCCTCAAGAGCCTCGCCAGCGGCAAGGACGAGCTGCTGATGGACAATGCCGCGATCGATACCGAGCGCGCCAATCTGTGGGCGGCGATGGGCCGGCTCGAGCAGATGATCTATCTGTCCAAGGCGATGGACACCAAGCTCGAGGACAAGGCCAACGAGCTCGACCATAGCGATCCCGCCAAGGCCAAGGCGATCCGCGAGACCGCGCTCTTCTATGTCCGCCAGCGCACCCAGGACCTGCTCACCCAGATGGCAGTGACGGTGCAGGGCTATCTCGCGCTCGACCTGGTCAAGAAGAACAATGTCGAGCTGGTGAAAGGGGTCGATCGCGCCTCTACCACCACCGTGTCGGCGCTGCGCACCGCAGTCACCGTCGCGCAGGCGCTGACCAACCAGAAGCTCGTGCTCGACCAGATCACTGCGATCAACACCACCACTGCGGGTCTGATCGATTCGACCGGTGCGCTGCTCAAGAGCAACACCGCATCGATCCACGAGCAGGCAGCCAATTCGACGATCCCTGTCGAGACGCTCCAGCGCGCCTTCCAGAACATCTACGACACGATGGACGCGATCGACACGTTCAAATTGAAGGCGCTCGACAGCATGAAGACCACGGTCAACACGCTGTCGAACGAAGTCGAGAAGTCGAAGGGCTATATCGCCCGCGCCGAGGGCGCTGCGCAGAACCAGGTCGGCGGCCGCGCGGCAGACACCTTCAAGCTGGAGGCGATGTAGGATCGTGACCGATGTCGATCGCCTGAGCGCGCGTGCCGAAGAGCTGATCGAGCGCGCGCGGTCGCGTGCGCCGGTCACGGCGGCGGATCAGCGCCTGCGCCGCCGCCGCGAGGCCGAAGTGGTCCGCCGGATCGGCCGGATCGCGATCGCCGACGGGGCGATCGTGGTCGGCGCGATCGTCTTCGCGCTTGCCGTCGCGCCGCTGGGGATCATGGGCGCGATGCTCGTCGCGTTGCTGCTGATCGTCGCGACGCTGGCCTTCGCGATCCTGCCGGCGGGTGGCGGCACGCCGGAGATTGCGCAGCTGACCCAGGTCCCGCTCAAGGCCCTGCCGCGCACCACCGAGCATTGGCTCGACGCGCAGCGCCCCGCTTTGCCCGCGCCGGTGCACGGGCTGGTCGATTCGATCGGCGTGAAGCTCGAATTCCTTGCGCCGCAGCTGGCGTTGCTCGACGAAACGTCGCCCGCGGCCAGCGAAGTGCGCAAACTGGTCGGCGAGCAATTGCCCGAGCTGATCAAGGGCTATGCGCGCGTACCCGAGCCGCTCCGCCGGGTCGAGCGCAACGGGCTGACCCCCGACCAGCAGCTCGCCCAGGGACTCCAAGTGATCGACGACGAGATCGCCGAGATGTCGGCGCAGCTCGCCCAAGGCGATCTCGACCTGCTCGCGACGCGCGGGCGTTACCTGCAGATCAAATATCAGGGCGACGAAACCGGGCAGTCGTAGCGCGCGTCGAAATCGCGCGCGAGCTGGCCGAGACTGACGGCGCCGAAGCGCGCGATCAGCAACGCCTCGGCGTCCTTGAGGGCATCTTCGACGGCTTCGTTGACCAATTTCTCGACCAGGCAATGCGTCGGCCCCGCCTCGTTGCCGATCGCGAAGAGCTGCGGCCCGCCGACCGCGCGATGCACGTCGAGCAGGGAGATGGCGTCCAGATCGCAGGCGAGCACCCAGCCGCCGCCATGCCCCTTTTCCGAGCGGACATAGCCGGCGTCGCGCAGCCCGGCCATCGTTCGGCGCACCACCACCGGATTGGTCCGTAGCATCGCCGCGATCGCGTCCGAGGTCATCGGCCCGTCATGGCGCGCCATGTGCAGGAGCACGTGGAGCATTCGAGAAAGCCTGCTGTCGCGTCGCATCGTCTGATCCTTGGCGGGCCTGCCGCAATTGGCAAGCGTCGCGCATCATGATACATTTGATGTTACATGATTCGCTGGAGTGTGAAATGCGCCGAATGAACGACCCCGACCGCTGGAACGACCTCGCCAAGCATTATGAAGAGACCGCGCACCCGTTCACCGCGCCGTTCGCCGAGGCGGCGCTCGCGCGGATCCACGTCACGCCGGAGACCCGGCTGCTCGACGTCGCGACCGGCACGGGGGCGCTGGCGCTGGCCGCGGCCTGGCAGGGCGCGCAAGTGCTCGCGACGGACTTCTCACCCGGGATGGTCGCGCGAGTGGCTGCGCACGGCATGCCCAATCTCGAAGCGCGAGCGATGGACGGCCAGGCGCTCGAATTGGCCGACGCATCCTTCGACGCGGTATTCTCGATCTTCGGAGTGATGCTGTTTCCCGATTGGCGCAAGGGGCTCGCCGAGATGGCGCGGGTCACGCGGCCCGGCGGGCACGGCGTGGTCGCGACATGGCAGAGCCAGGGCGCCGCGACACATCTTCTGCTCTCGCAGGTCGTCCGCGACCTGTTCCCGGATCGCGAATGGCGGACCGGGCTGCCCGAAGGCCTGACATTCCTCGGCAATCCCGAACGGCTCGCGGCGGAGATCATCGCTGCCGGCTTCCACGCTCCGACGGTCGAGACGATGACCGCCGACTATCTGCTGCGAATGACCGACCTAAACCCCGAGACTCAGTTCGGCCTGAGCGAGGATTGGGGCGCGCTCGGCGCTCAGGATCAGCAGGCGGTGATCGATGCGGTGTATCGCCGGGCCGATGGCAGGGATGTGCTACCGGTGCCTTCGACCGCGCTGATCGTGGTGGCTACCCGCTAGACCTCCGCCCTCTCCGTCACCCCGGCGCGCGGCCGGAGTGACGGTTAGCGCTTACTCACGATCGTCTCGGCCCGCTCGCGCAGCCGCTCGACCGCGGCGGCGTGGATGCCCGGCGCCGTGGCGAGGACGCCGAACGCCTGCGCC
Organism: Sphingomonas sp. FW306-1B-B10E; assembly: GCF_058782005.1. Classification (NCBI taxonomy): domain Bacteria; kingdom Pseudomonadati; phylum Pseudomonadota; class Alphaproteobacteria; order Sphingomonadales; family Sphingomonadaceae; genus Sphingomonas; species Sphingomonas sp. FW306-1B-B10E. Next base: position 10,888 of record NZ_JBYSXG010000060.1, on the reverse strand, counting down.
GTAGGCGTGTTAAAATCCAGCGCTCTCCCGAACGCGTCGCTCACTGCCGCTCCCGCCTCGTCCGCGAGCAGCACCGCGGCGGCGATGTCCCATTCATTGCCCCAGCGGATCGTGGCGAGCAGGTCGGCCTCGCCCGCCGCGACCATCGCGATGCGCAAGGCGATCGAATTGGGCTTGCCGACCATTTCCAAGTCGCGATCGACCTTGGAGAGCTGGTCCGCCGGCACCCGCGCGCCGGCGAGGATAGCACGCTCTACCACGCGAAGTCGCGCGCCGTTGCGGAAGGCACCCTTGCCCGCCTCGGCGGTCCATACTTCCTCGCGTGCCGGCGCATCGAGCACGCCGATCACCGGCCGCCCCTTTTCGACCAATGCCACCGATACGCACCAGCCCGGCCGCCCGCGCAGATAATCGCGGGTGCCGTCGATCGGGTCGACGACCCAGATTCGCTCGGCGCCCAGCCGTGCGGCATTGTCGATCGTCTCCTCGGAGAGCCAACCGGCGTCGGGGAGCAATTCGCCCAACTTCTGCCGCAGCATCCCGTCGACCTCGAGGTCGACGGCGCACACCGGATGGCCCGGGGATTTCTCCCAGCGCCGGAAATCGGTGTCCCAGAGCTTGAGGGCGAACTGCCCGGCCTCGGCGGCGATCCTTGCGACTTCGGCGGCGAGATCAGGCACCGGCGATCGTCATCCCGTCGATCCGCACCGTCGGCGCGTTGATTCCGTAGCGGAACTCGAGGTCGTTCGCCGGAGTCAGCGCCAGGAACATGTCCTTGAGATTGCCCGCGATTGTGATCTCGGACACTGCCCGCGTGATCTCACCCTTCTCGATCAGGAAGCCCGCGGCGCCGCGGCTATAGTCTCCGGTGACACCATTGACTCCCTGCCCGATCAGCTCGGTGACCAGGATGCCGCGATCGATCTCGCCGACCAAGGTCTCGGGTGGGATATTGCCCGGCTGCATGTAGAGATTGCTCGGCGCCACGCCCGGCGCACCGGCGCCGCCGCGCGCGGCATGCCCGGTCGGCTCGAGCCCGAGCTGGCGCGCCGAGGCGCTGTCGAGCAGCCAGGTCTCGAGCATGCCCTCGTCGATCAGCTTGAGCGGCAGCACCGGCAGTCCCTCGCCGTCGAACGGGCGCGAGCGCAGGCCGCGCGGCCGGTGCGGATCGTCGCAGATCGTCACGCCCTTGGCGAACACCTGCTTGCCGAGGCAGTCGAGCAGGAAGCTGGTCTTGCGCGTGATCGCCGCGCCGCCGATCGCGCCGAGCAGATGCCCGACCAGCCCCGCCGAGACGCGGCGATCGAACACCACCGGCATCGCCCCGCTCGCCACCTTCGCGGGGTCCAGCCGCGCCACCGCGCGTTCGCCCGCCAGCCGCCCGACCGCCTCGGGCGCTTCGAGCATCACTGCGTGCCGCGCGCTGTGATGCGCATAGTCACGTTCCATCGCGCCGCCGCTGCCCGCGAGCACGCTCGCCGACACGCCGTGGCTGGTCTGGGCATAGGCGCCGGTAAAGCCGTGGCTGGTCGCGATAGCCATCACCGCGCGGCTGGCACCGGCGCTGCCGCCCTCGCTGTTGGTCACACCGGGCACGGCGCGCGCGGCATCCTCGGCGGCGAGCGCACGCGCCTTGAGTGCGCGCGGCTCGTCCTGCGCGCCATCGTCTAGGTCGAGCAGCGGCGGGCTGCCGTGCATCAGCCGCTCCTGCGGCGCGAGCCCGGCCCATTTGTCCTCGGGCGCCTCGCGCGCCATCGCGATCGCGCGCTCGACCAATGCATCGAGCGATTCGCTGCTGAGGTCCGAGGTCGAAACGCTCGCCGAGCGCCGTCCGACGAACAGGCGCAGCCCCAGTTCCTCGCTTTCCGAGCGCTCGACATCCTCGAGTTCGCCCATTCGCACCGATACCGACAGCGAACGATCGGCGGAGAATATTGCGTCGGCAGCATCGGCGCCCGCTGCGCGTGCGCGATAGACGATGTCGTGGACGCGCTCGCAGGCTTGGGACTCGGTCAGCATCGCAGCGACTTAGGGAGCCGGACCCCCAAGGTCAAAGAGTCTGCCCCACCACGAAGCACGCGGCGAACATCAGCAGCCCGGCATTGCGGTTCGAACGGAAGCGGGCGAGCGCATTGGCGCCGTCCGCCGGCGCCAAGGTGGCGACCTGCCAGCCGAGATGCAGCGCCATCGGCAGCAGCGCCGCCAGCGCGAGCGGATCGGGGCGGAGTTGCCAGAAGGCCGCCCCCCATAAAGCGAGCGCGACGGCATAGAAACCCGCGACTCCCCCGCGCACATGCCCGCCCAGCCGGCGCGCCGAGGAGCGCACCCCGACCAGCGCGTCGTCCTCGACGTCCTGCAGCGCGTAGATCGTGTCATAGCCGATTACCCAGGCGATACAGCCGGCATAGAGCGTCAGCCCCGGCAGCCAGCCCCAATCCGGCGCCTCGGCCCAGCCGACCAAAGCCGCCCACGAAAACACCAGTCCGAGCCACGCCTGCGGCCACCAGGTAATCCGCTTCATGAACGGATAGGCGGCGACCAAAGCGAGGCTGGCGAGCGCGACGCCGACGGCGATCGGGCGCAGCTGGACGAGCACGACCAGCCCGACCAGGCAGAGCGCGAGCAGCCAGAGCCACGCCGCCTTGAGCGACACCGCCTCGCTGGCAAGCGGGCGGCTGGCGGTGCGCGCGACCTGGCGGTCGAGATCGCGGTCGACGATGTCGTTGTACACGCAGCCTGCGCCCCGCATCGCCACGCTGCCGAGCAGGAACCACAGGATCAGGTCCCAGCGATTGAGCGCGTTACCCGACAGCGCGATCGCCCAGGCACCGGGCCAGAACAACAGCCACCAGCCGATCGGCCGGTCGAAGCGCGCAAGCAGGGCGAAGGGCCGGACCGCGGCCGGCAGCCTGCCGACCAGCCCGCGATGCTCGGTGTCGGGGACGATTTCGGGTGCGGCGGTCATCGCCCCCGTCTTCGCGCCGATGCCGCAAAGATCAAGCGGCCGATTGCAACAATCCGGCACAATGCGGCGACAAAGCGCGCGCATTGCCTGCGCGAATTCAATCGCGGGAGGCGTGGATGCGAAGCTTGATATTGGGGAGTCTGATCCTGCTGGCCGGCACCGGCAGCGCGCTGGCACAGGACGGTCCGCCGCCCGGCGAATGGCACCCGGAGGGTCCCCCGCCCCGCCACGGCGGACCGCTGTTCATCAGCCCGATGGGCGAGCCGTTCCACGGCACGCCCGGCGGCCCCCCGCCGCAGGAGGCCTGGTTCGACGGCGCCGATACCGATCACGACGGCGCGCTCAGCGAGGACGAGATGGTGGCCGATGCCGCGCGCTTCTTCGCATTGCTCGATCAGGGCAAGGACGGCGAGATCGATCCCGACGATATCGAGCGCTACGAGACCGTGCTCGCCCCCGAAATCCGCACCGGCGGGGGTGGCGGCGGCCCCGGCGGTCGCGGCCCGCGCGGCCGGCTTCCCGGCGGCGGACGGCACGGGGGTCCGGGAGGCCCCGGTGGCGGTGGCTTTGGCGGCGGCGACGGCCCCAAAGGCATGCGCGGCGGTCGCGGCGAACGCGACGCCCCGGACCGCAGCGTCGCCGGGAAGCAGGGCGCGGCGCGCTTCGGCTATCTCGATTATCCCGAGCCAGTCGTTGTCGCCGATCGCAACCTCAACCGCGGCGTCGATCCCGCCGAATTCGCCAAGGCCGCCTCGGCGCGCTTCGCAATGCTCGACATCAATCATGACGGCCGGATCGAGAAAGGCGAACTGCCCAAGCTGCGCGGCTTCGGGAACCGTCCGCCACGCGACGGCCGCAAAAGCGAGCGGCGGGAGATTCCTGACGGACGCTGAAGACTCCCCTCCCTGCTTGCAGGGAGGGGCTGGGGGTGGGTGCGCGCGTCTGTGCGCTCAAAGACTTACCGGCCAGCATCCTAGAGGCGAGCAGGGCATCGAGCCCTACCCGCCTCTACCCACACCTAACCCCTCCCTTCAGGGAGGTGGATTTTGATTGGATGACGAAGTAGGAGCGGCGGGTTAGGTAGCGCCATGCCCGCAACCCCCGCCTGGCCGCCGCAATCCACCCCGCGCCTGTTCGTCGAGGCCGAGCTCGCCCCGGGCCCGCTGCGGATCGATGGCCCGCCCGCGCATTATCTGATCCAGGTGATGCGGCTGAAGGCCGGCGATCCGGTCAAGCTGTTCGACGATCGCACCGGCGAGTGGCTCGGCGTGGCGCAGGCGGTCGGCAAGCGTGACCTCGTCCTCGACGTGACCGACCGATTGCGCGAACGCGAGCCTGTCCCCGATCTCTGGCTGTGCGCCGCGCCGATCAGGAAGGGCCGGATCGACTGGGTTGCCGAAAAGGCATGCGAACTGGGCGTCGCACGGCTGGCGCCAGTGCTCACGCGCCGCGCGGTGGTCGACAAGCTCAATCTCGAGCGGCTGCGCAGCCATATGATCGAGGCCGCCGAGCAATGCGGGCGCACCGCGCTTCCTGAACTGGTCGATCCGGTCAAGCTCCCCGCAATGCTGCGCGACTGGCCGGAGAGCCGCGCCCTATTCTTCGCTGACGAGACCGGCGGGTTACCCGCGGCCGAAGCGATGCGGACGCACCCTGGACCCGCGGCGATCCTGGTCGGCCCCGAGGGCGGCTTCGATCCCGAGGAGCGCGATGCGATCCGCGCGCATCCCCGGGCGGTCGGAATCGCGCTCGGACCCCGCATCCTGCGCGCCGAAACCGCGGCCGCGGCGGCGGTAAGTCTTTGGATGGGAACGGTCGGCGATTGGTGACCGAACGGTACGAAAACACCACTGGCGCCCGCCCATCGGCGCGCGTAAAGGCGCGCGGATGAGCACGAAGACCGGTTCGAACAATGAAGCAGCGGTCATCGAGGATCGTGCCCAGCTCGTGGAATATTTCGCGCGTGGCGAGAAGCCGCGCGAGCGCTGGCGGATCGGCACCGAGCACGAGAAGTTCGTTTATTGGAAGACCCCTGACCACCGCGCGCCCAGCTATGAGGAACCCGGCGGCATCCACGCGCTGCTGATCGGCCTCACCCATTATGGCTGGAAGCCGATCTACGAGGGCGAGAACATCATCGCGCTCTCCGGCCCCGACGGCGCGATCAGCCTCGAGCCCGCCGGCCAGTTCGAGCTTTCGGGCGCGCCGCTCGAAAACCTTCACCAGACCTGTGCCGAGACCGGGCGCCATCTTCAGCAGGTCAAGGAAGTCGGCGACCGGCTCGGCATCGGCTTTCTCGGGCTCGGCATGTGGCACGACAAGACCCGCGCCGAGCTGCCGATCATGCCCAAGGGGCGGTATGAGATCATGCTGCGTCACATGCCGCGCGTCGGCAGCCTCGGGCTCGACATGATGCTGCGCACCTGCACGATCCAGGTGAATCTGGATTATGCGTCCGAAGCCGACATGGCGAAGAAGTTCCGCGTCGGGCTCGCGCTCCAGCCGCTGGCGACGGCCTTGTTCGCCAATTCGCCGTTCACCGAAGGCAAGCCCAACGGCTTCCTCTCCTTCCGCAGCAACATCTGGTCGGACACCGATCCGGCACGCACCGGCATGCTGCCCTTCGTGTTCGAAGAGGGCTTCGGTTACGAGCGCTACACCGACTATGCGCTAGATGTGCCGATGTACTTCGTCTACCGCGACGGCAAGTATATCGACGCCGCCGGGCAGAGCTTCCGCGACTTCCTGAAGGGCGAGCTGCCCGCTTATCCCGGCCACAAGCCGACGATCGACGACTGGGCGGATCACCTCTCCACTGCCTTCCCCGAAGTGCGGATGAAGCAGTTCCTCGAGATGCGCGGCGCGGATGGCGGGCGCTGGGGGCGGATCTGCGCGCTACCGGCTTTGTGGGTGGGCCTGCTCTACGACGACGCCGCGCTCGACGCGGCGTGGGAGCTGGTCAAGCATTGGTCGATGGACGAGCGCGAGTCGCTGCGCAGCGCCGTGCCCAAGCTCGCGCTCGACGCGCCGATCCCCGGCGGCGGCAAGCTCAAGGACATTGCCGGCGAGGTGCTCGACATCGCCGGCGCCGGGCTCAACGCCCGCGCGCGGTTCAACGCCTCGGGCGACAATGAGAGCGGCTTCCTCGATCCGCTGCGCGAGATCGTGCGGACCGGCAAGGTGCCCGCGCAAGTGCTGCTCGACCGCTTCAACGGCGATTGGGGCGGCGATATCAGCCGGGTCTACGAAGAGGCGAAATTCTAGCGCTTTTCGGCTATACCCCGTTCCCGGCAGTCAGGCGGGGGTACGAGGGGCATGATCGAGCCGGCGATCCTGGTAAGCGGGCTGGGGCTCATTGTCGCGACGATCGGCGGGTTCGTCGCTTTGTACAATGCGCGCAAGTCGGTGCTGTGGAAGCGTGCCGAGCTGGCCAACAGCCACCTGAAGGAGCTCCTCGCCAATGAGGAACTGCTGTTCGCCTGCCGGTGCCTCGACTGGAATGGCGGAATGCTCGTCGTCCCCAAGAGCCTGCGCCCTTTGCTGAAGGATGCCGGCGAGACGATCATCCACGACATCCGCGTCTTCGCCAGCGCGATGGACCCCTACCTTTCGCTGGCTGCCATGGCGGCCGAACCGCGATTGCAGATCTACCGCACCGCGACGGACACCTTGCTGAGCTGGCTGAGCGCGACGGACAGCGCGATCGACCGGAAGCTCTATACCCCGGCCGATATTCGGGAGGCCGGCTATTGGCTTGGCCGGGTGCACCGGATGCCGACGGTGGTCGCGTTCATCGATGCATTCGAATATCGCAAGCCGCTCGATCGGCTGGCGCGTCATTTCTGCATGACGCCGCCGCCGGTGGTGCAGCGCGGCTGACGCTATCGGCCGCCGATCGACCGGAAGAACCGCGGCACGATCCCGTTGCGCGCCATCCAAGCCGAATAGTCCTGATAGGCCGGGTCGCTGCCGAGATGCCGCTCCTCGGTCTTGGCGCGCCAGTAATAGACGCCGCTGACGCAGGCCATCACCGCGGCGTTGCGCACGGCGTCGTGCCAGCCGGTGGTGGCGAGGAAGGGCATCGTCGACAGCCACCAGAACAGGTTCTTCGACAGATAGGCCGGGTGCCGCGACCAGGCATAGGGGCCGTGGGTCAGGATCCCGCGATGCGTGAGGTTCGAGAAGCGCAGACCGAAAGCGATCGTCGCCCAGGCATAGATCGCCGTCAGCGCCACCAGCACCGTGCCGATCACCGGCAATACCCAAGGGAAATTGCCCAGCCAGTAGGACCAGTCGGCGCTGCCCTCGTGATAGTCGAGCGGCCCGCCATTTCCCATCAGCAGGAAGGGCGGGTAGCAGATCAAGGCCGCGGTCCAGCCTGCCGCATAGGGGTTGGCTGTGCGGATGTGCGAATCGAGCGGGCGGAAGGTGAGGATGTAGCCGGCGGTGGCGAAGGCCACGTCGATCACGAACATGAAGGTGACGCAGTAGGTCGCCAGCTTGACCGGATCGCCGAGCGCTTCGCGCGGGTCGATCGACACGAATTCGGCGAAGCCCGGCGGCACGATCGCGACCATGAAGGCGAGGAAGAACGCCTTCACCGCCCAGCTGCGCAGATGGTTGAAGATCGCCTCGCGGTGCCAGCCCTCGACGCCCATCGCCCAGGCGCCGAGCGACCAGGCGCCGTCGCGCGGCTCGACGAGGCGGCGATCGAGCCACAGGACGTAGGGGATGGAGAGGAGGAACAAGGCGGGCGCCGCCACGACGAAGCACGACATTGCGAAAGGGTAATTGGCGTAGCGCGTGTCACCCCAAACGCGGAACAGCGCATAGATCGCAGCGATGCCGCCCCAGGTCAGCCACAGCCCGGTGAGCTTGGTCACCGATGTGTCGCGCGTCTCGCGCCACGACCGCTTGAGGCTCCAGTCGATGCCGGTCGAGGGATTGCGGTGGACCTTGTCGACCAGCAGCGACCACAGCATCATCGGCAGTGCGCAGGCGGCGACGTTGACCAAGGCCGCATAAGGCCCGTTCATCCCGAACCAGTGCGCGACGACGACCCAGGCGGTCATCCCGGCGAGCCCGGCGAGCCCGACGGCGCCGCTCACCGCCGAGCGCGGTCGCGGATCGGCGTTGGCGCGCTGGGCCAATGCGGGGTCGTGATACATGGCCGAAACATCTAGCCGGCAATGGTTAGGGAGCGGTGAAGGATGGTCCGCCCCCCTTTACCACCCGTATTTCAACGGCCTAAGGGCCGCTCTCTCCTCCTGCCAACGAGGTCGCCACTAAATGCTTCGTGCGCTTTCCGCCGCCGCCCTGCTTCTCGCCACCGCCGCCCCCGCGCTCGCCCAGAACTCGGCGCCGCAACCTTCGCCTTATGTCGACACGATCCCAGAGGCGCGCGACGTCGCCTATCCCGGAACGATGCTGCTCGATATCGATGCGACCGACACGCAGCGCGGCATCTTCCGAGTCAAGCAGACCATCCCGGTGGCGAAGAGCGGCCACATGGTGCTGCTCTACCCCAAGTGGCTGCAGGGCAAGCACGGCCCGCGCGGCGAGATCGAGAAGCTGACCGGGCTGCAGATCAGCGCCAACGGAAAGCGCATTCCGTGGAAGCGCGATCCGGTCGACGTCTTCGCCTTCCATATCGACGTGCCGAGCGGCGCGAAGAAGCTCGACCTCGAATTCCAGTTCGCCTCGGCCACCGTATCGAATCAGGGCCGCGTGGTGATGACGCCGGCGATGATGAGCCTGCAGTTCAATTCCTTGAGCCTCTATCCGGCAGGCTATTTTGTCCGTCGCGTGCCCGTTCAGGCAAAGGTCCGCTATCCCGACGGCTGGTCGGCGGCGTCGGGGCTGCCTTCGAAGGCGGTCGGCTCGACCGTCACCTATGAGAAGACCAATTACGAAGTGCTGGTCGATTCGCCCGTGCTCGCCGGGCGCTATTACCGGCCGTTCGAACTCAGCCCGCGCGTCACGCTCGACGTGTTCGCCGACAGCCCCGAGGAGCTCGAAGCCAAGCCCGAGCAGATCGAGGCACACGAGCGCCTCGTCGACCAGGCCGTCAAGACGATGGGATCGCAGCAATACGACCATTATCATTTCCTGCTGTCGATCAGCGACGAACTCGGCGGGATCGGGCTCGAGCATCATCGCAGCTCGGAGAATGGCGTCTCGCCCGGCTATTTCACCAAATGGGCCGACGGAGCGGGCGACCGCAACCTGCTGCCGCACGAATATACCCATAGCTGGGACGGCAAATACCGCCGCGGCGCCGATCTTTGGGCGCCCGATTACCGCACTCCGACCCGCGGCTCGCTGCTCTGGGTCTATGAGGGGCAGACCCAGTTCTGGGGCTATGTCTTCCAGACGCGCTCGGGGCTGGTGAGCAAGGACAATACGCTCGATTCCTATGCGTCGATTATGGCCAGCCTCGACAATCGCAAGGCACGCGAGTGGCGGCCGATGGGCGACACCACCAACGATCCGGTGATCAGCGCCCGCGCGCCCAAGGGCTGGGTGAGCTGGCAGCGCTCGGAGGATTATTACAATGAGGGGCTGCTGATCTGGATGGAGGTCGATTCGATCCTCCGCGAGCAATCCAGAGGGACCAAGTCGATCGACGATTTCGCCCGCGCCTTCTTCCAGGGCCGCGACGGCGATTATGGCGAGGTCACCTACACCTTCGACGACGTCGTGCGGACGCTGAACACGATCCAGCCTTATGACTGGCGCACCCTGCTCGACCAGCGCGTCAACGGCGTCTCCGAGCGCGCGCCGCTGAGCGGTTTCGAGCGCAACGGCTACAAGCTCGTCTATACCGAGGAGCCCAACAAGGCGACGCCGAAGAGCAGCGTCGACTTGGCGTACTCACTCGGGCTGACCCTCGGCGCCAAGGGCATTACCAGCGTCGCCTGGGACAGCCCGGCATTCGACGCCGGCATCGATCTCGGCGACGAGATCGTCGCGGTGAACGGCCGCGTTTATACCGGCGACCGGCTCAAGGCGGCGGTCAAGGAAGCCAAGGGCGCCAAGGAGCCGATCAAATTGCTGCTCAAGAGCGGCGATCGTTTCCGCGATGTTGCCATCGACTATCATGGCGGGCTTCGCTATCCGCACCTCGTGAAGACGGCCCCGGGAGAGGCTGGCCTCGACAAGCTGCTCCAGCCCCGCTGAGACGGGGCGGAGACGCCAACCAAGCAAGGTCTGCAATGCGTATCGATTTGATTCCGGTCGGCGACGATCCGCCGAACAATCTCAACGTGATCATCGAAGTGCCGACCGGCGGCGAACCGGTGAAGTATGAGTTCGACAAGGCCAGCGGCGCGCTGTTCGTCGACCGCATCCTCCACACGCCGATGCGCTATCCGGCCAATTACGGCTTCGTGCCGCACACGCTTTCGCCCGACGGCGACCCGCTCGACGCGCTGGTGATCGCGCGCTCGCCGTTCGTGCCGGGCTGCGTCGTCCGCGCGCGCCCGATCGCGGTGCTCAACCTCGAGGACGAGGCCGGCGGCGACGAGAAGCTCGTCTGCGTCCCCGACGACAAGACCTTTCCTTATTATTCGGACATCGAGGAAAAGGACGACCTGCCCAGCATCGTGATGGAGCAGATCGAGCATTTCTTCACCCACTATAAGGACCTCGAGAAGAAGAAGTGGGTCCGCGTCGGCACCTGGGGCGGCGCCGAGGATGCGCGCCGGATCACGCTCGAGGCGATCGAGCGCTACAAGCAGGACAAGGCGGCAGCCGCTGAGTCGGTCGACCAGACCGGTGTCGACACGCCGCAGGGCTGACCTGTCCCAATTAAACCTTCCTCCCTTCCTAGGGGAGAGGATAGCGGAGCTTGGCAGCTTGCTGCCTAGCGTAGCTTGGTGAGGGGTAGAGCGGCGCTTAGCGCCGCGGGGGGGGGGGGGGGGG